>JAYVBN010000527.1:0-2079 GCA_043750455.1 Bacteroidia bacterium
AACTGATCTGGATTGTCTCCTAAGTCGTTTAACAATTGTTGAACAAGGCGCGAAGAAATGTTAGCGCCACCAACGGCAACAGGACCTTCAATTGCCCTGCGTTTTTGTTCGCGGGTCATTTGAGGAATGAGGTAGTGACTATCGTTGATCTTGCGGGTTAATTCAGGAAACTGTGCACAATCGCCAATAAAATCCGAGCGCATGGTGATGGCTACATAAATCGGATTGTCCGTATAGTTAATAGCCTCCATTAACAAATTGACGAACGCAAGCGTCTCATTTACAGAGTTAGGATCTGTACTGTCTTTGAAACGGAATAATTCCTCAAACTGGTCAACAAGAATTAAGTAGTTGATGTCTTCAGACCTTCGCAATTGCTGTATGGCTTCAACTAAGCCGAGTGAACTACTTCTTAATAAAGTTGAAACGATAGTTCGTTTTATCTTACGGTCATCGGGATCAGCATTATTATATTCCTTCGAGCTTTTGAGTAAAGACTCAGCCAGGTTATCGATAGGACCAGCACCAGGGCGGGTGACAACCACCTCCCAGTTCGGGCTCGTATCGGTAAGAAAGCCTCCATATAAGATGGGCAGTACGCCACAATAAATGAACGAAGACTTACCACTTCCTGAGGGTCCGATTACACCTACAAACCGGCTCTTGGAAAGTTTTAGTAAAACTTCATCACTCTGTCCCTCTCGTCCAAAAAAGAGGTGACTTTCCTCAATTTTGAAAGGACGAAGACCGGGGAACGGGTTATCCACCCCAACCTGGGCGGAAGCACCTTTCATTTCTTCAGTTGACTTGCTCATAATAGTTATGCATTAAATTCTTGTAAAAACATTTTTAGCGATTCCATTCTTTTATTTTGATCTCCGGAGATAACAGTCATATTTTGACTCTTAAAAGTTTCCAGTTCAGTATTATTAGACGATGATGAAACAATTGCTTTTCCAAGGATTGGCTTTTTCCGTCCAAAACCTGGCGCCTTCAATAAATCCAATGCCTTCATACGCACCCACTGATCGTTTACTTTCCCTTTGAAGATGATGGCGCCATCAAAATTTTTGAGATTGTCAATGTGATTTTTCCGGACGTCCAAAAGTTCACCTTCAAATGCAGGTGTTAATATTCTAAACCCAGATTTTTCAATAGCTTCTTTAAAAGGTTTTACTTCCTGGTCGTCCATACGATCGTGAACCACGTATATGGACTTTCCTTTGTAATCATCTGGTTCTTTTCGTTCCAGTGATTCCAATAGTTCTTCGCGCATGATATTTTTAAAATCTTCGAGCGGGTTTTGAAGAATCTCTGCACCCTCCTGAGCCTCTATATCGCGCCTGATGGTGTCAATAAATGATTTTTGTTTATCGCTCGCATTTTTAAGATTGGGAGCAATCCAAATCAAGCGGTTGAATTCTTCTTTATTTTCTTTTTTTCTATGGCTTTGTTCGGCCGATAGCTGGTTTTGAATGTCGATGACTGACCGATCAGATCCTTCCGGAATTTCTCCGTATGAACTGCCAATCAAGTGAATAGAAAAGCTGCAGTCTTCCAGGTCTTTTTTTACACTGTTCTCCAAATCCGTGAAGTTTTGAGGCAGTGTGTGTTGTGGAAGTACAATATAACCATGACGCAAAAGTTCTCGCTTAATGATATTTCGCTGAACGGCAATGTCGTGTCCGGTTTCCGCCAGGTAAATGCTTTTTCTTTTGAAGATGTTTTTTACTTCTGATTTTGTTTCACCTTGTTTGAGAAGCAGAAGAGATTCATGTATATCATAAGCAAGGTCAACCATTTTCATCCAATATTGCCTTTCTGCCTCCTGACTGAAGAAGTCGGTGTACTCCTTCATCGCACCGGTCTCATTATCTAATTGAAACATATCATAGCCCAATAGATCGCGTAGGCGTGGAGGATGTTCCTGATTGGCAAGGGGAGATTTTAATACTTTGAAGACGCGGTTTACTTTCGATGATGAGGTGGCTTTGTAGAATCCCTCAACAGTATCGAGGCACCTGCCTGATTGAACAAATTCTTTTGAAAGAACAGTCACCAGAACGGCTGCATTGTCAA
>JAYVBN010000528.1:0-2099 GCA_043750455.1 Bacteroidia bacterium
CGGAAAATTATTTAGTGAATTTGAATTTGAGCTTGAATACGATAAGAAATTCCCCAAAAATCAAAGGCCGGACTGGGCAATAAAACTCAAGGATGCGACTGCCATTTGTGACGTCTACCGACTTGGAAAAAGTGATAAAGACCAAGTGAGAAGTGACTTTGAGAATAAATTGATTGAGAAACTTCAAAAAATTCCTAAGAGGTATTTTATTAAAATTCATTTCATCAACGAATACTTTGACACAACTAAGTATAATGTGGACATCATTTCAAATGAGGTGTGTGACTGGTTAAATTCTTCAAGACAGGTTGGTGATAGTATTTTAATAACGGACAATTTTGAATTTGAGGTGCGCAAGACTGATACCGACATAGAACATGTATGCTGCTTTGGAAATGTTAGTTCAATTGACATTAAAACACAAAAAGTAAAGCAGATTGAGAACTTAAGCCCGAACGAGATAACAAAAAAGTTGAACAAATACGATGGGATTATAGCCGAGCACGGAATACCTTTTTTCATATGTGTGTATATTGACTTCGTAAGTGGGCTTAACCATCGAGACTTCCGTGAGAGATTTTTGGGACGTGGAGTGGAGTTTATAGACTTTGGAACTCCTATTGCCAGTCATGAGCAATTTAGACACATGGGACAGTGCTGGACGGAGCTGGGAGAATTTTACAATAATTTACAACTAAGTGGAATCCTGACTTTTTTTAACGAACGATTTAAACTCTTACTAAACCCAAACAAGGGACAAGTAATCTATAAACCGAAGTATTCACAATTGCTTAGTAAGTTAGAGACTTTATCCATTGACGAGAATAAAGACCAGGAATGAAGTGAGGAGAATGACCCTACGTCTGGCAACAAAATGTATGTGCCATTGTGGGGCTCAGTTTAAGTTTTTAGTTTTATCTTTCATGACGCGTGACGATAACGGACGAAACCCAACTGTTGCCAACAAAATGCTTGTGCAATGGCCGGGTTCGGTGTCCTCATTAAGTTTCGGTTTCATTAGTTACATTTGTCCCGGGGACAGGTCGCAGTTTCAAAATCCGGCCACTGCACAAGCACCAACGTTGGCTGCAAGCCTTTTTTAAAAAATGAGACTACTATTAATACTTCTTTTATTCAACGACAGCCAAGTTGACCAAAGACTTGCAAGGATTGTTGACAAGGACCAATTTACAAATGTGCGTTCGGGACAAGGACTCTCATTTGAAGTTGTAGACACCGTGAGAGCGGATGAATTCTTTTACTGTGAGCCGACACAAGCTAGCGATTGGTACAAAGTGACATTGCTGAAATGGTACAGACATTCCGGTGAACAGATTACTGGTTACATCCATAAAAGTAGAGTTCAGATAATCGAGGACTTAAAAATATCCGACCAAAGTGTGATTATTTTGTCCGTTTTGAAAAAAGAGAAACAATTAGCTGACCGGTTTTTAGAAACAAATAAAAAATACAATAGAGTGCTAGATAAGTGGGACGACAAGAATGACAGTGTCGCATATAAGAAGGCGGTAGGTGAACTTGAACCTTATTCCGAGACAACTTATTCAGCAATTCTGCAAATTCTTCCAAAAGTATTCTGCAATACAAAGGACATGACAATAATTGAGAACTTTATTTCCACAATGTGGAGTGACAAAGGATCAGCAAGTGAAGAACCTTCGTTTTCAATCGGAAAATGTTTTGCTTGCGACCCTAAACTATTGTCAGCCCGAGTAAGACAAATTAAAAATAAAGAAGAGAAGGAATTAATTGTGAACCATATTGAATGGGGACTTTTGAACATCTTTTCTGTTGACGAGAAGGAATCGACCGACACGAAATATTTAGGACTAAAAAATCAACTTGAAAAAGTTCGGAACTAAAAGGCCAGCAGCCAACAAAATGTTTCTGCAATGGTGCCGTGACGTGTAAGCTATAAGTTTTTATCTTCGTTCAACGTTTCGTTTCGTGGGACAGGACGCGGCTTCGAAAAGGCACCACTGCAGAAACACCAACGTTGGCAGTAATTGGCTCGGGACAGACATAATGATAAAGATTTTCCTAACGATATTATTTTTAATAGCGACACTAAGTCAAGG
>JAYVBN010000529.1:0-2260 GCA_043750455.1 Bacteroidia bacterium
GCGTGGCATCGACATGACTTTGATGGTGGCTTTGTTGAATCAGTTTGCTCAGTACCATCATCAAACGAAGATGATGTTTATTTAATTATTAGAAGAACAGTTGATGGTCGTGAAGTCCGTTATGTTGAAAAGTTTTCTTCTCGGTTTGTAAATACAACCAAAGAAATTAAAGTTGGAACCATTGCTCCAGATTCAGCTGCAAGATACGAAACTAGACATTACAACGCGATTAACGAATCAACTTTCATGGATTCGCACTTAACTTATGATGGTAGAAACTTTGTTGTGAATAAGATTGTCTGGTTAAACACCGCCTCTGGTGGTTGGACGACTGAGGACACGCTGATTTTAACTTGCAATAGCAGTAACATTTTTAAAACAACAGACATCGGTAACGCTTATTTTTTATATACTAAATCTGGTGAGGTTCTTCGATGCACCATTACTGGTTACAACAATGGCCAATCGGTAACGGTGACACCATCAAAGACGGTTCCAGTAGAGCTTCAGAGTTATGGCACTTCTCATTATGCAAGAGCTGTTGATGAGCTGGGTGGCTTATGGCATCTGGAAGGAAAAAATGTTTCTGTTTTTGCTGATGGCTTTGTTGTCGGATCTCCGAATAATCCAAGCTATGAGACAATTACAGTGACTGGTGGAAAGATAGCTTTACCAAACACTTATTCAGTCATCCATGTTGGCTTACCTTACGTTTCAGATCTTGAAACATTAGCGATTGAAACAGCTCAAGCAGAAACGATGATTGATAAAAAGATCATCATTCAAAAAGTCAGCATGAACGTGGAAAAAACAAGAGGCTTATGGGTTGGTCAAGAGGCTCCAGTCGATTCATCCGTAAGTGGATTGGTTGAACTGAAGCAAAGAAGTAACGAAGGTTATGACGTTCCGATTTCATTAACTTCAAAGCCTATTTCAGTCATCATTGATTCGAACTATTCAACGCAAGGAAGAGTGTTTATCAGACAGATTGATCCACTTCCAGCAACAATTTTATCAATACATCCATCAGGCTCAATGCCTTTTAAGGGGGGTTAGTATGGCCGCAGCAGGTGCAATGGCAATGATGACTATGGCGAGTGCGAACTCAACAGCCACAGCCATGGGTGAGCAAGCCAATCAAGAGGAAATGGTCGCTGGTATCAACTCAGAATTTTTAAAAGTAAAAGCAAACCAGGCATTGAAACAAGGCGAAAAAGACCTTGATGCCTTCAAGGTTAAGTCGGCCAAATTTAAGGGTGATCAACTCGTGGCACTTGCTCAAAGCGGTGTTTCGGTTGACTATGGATCTGCACTAAACGCTAGAACAGAAACTGATTTATTATCTGCTGAAGATGAAGGTCGCATTAAAAACAATGCTGCACTTCAGGCATGGGGTTTTAAAACAGAATCAGTGAACGCATTACTTCAAGGAAAGTATAAGGCTCAAGGTTTGCGAAACCAAGCGCAGTCAACTTTACTTGGTGGTGTTGCTAAGGCTGGAGCTTATGCTTACGGCTCAATGAAAGCACCAGGCAAGACCGAGGGTGGAGATGAAGGAAAACACAAGTTTACTGGTGGAACAATTAGCACTGGAAGCTCTTACGATACGAATGAATTTACAGCTTAAGGGGTTATAGAATGCCAAAAGTTCCAGAGTACCAAGCCAATCAAGTTCAAGATGCGCAAATACCAACAGCAGCCATCAATGCGAATACGACTGTTGATAATTACAAAGGTCCACTCGATGGCGCTCTTGAACAGGCTCCAGCTTATTTTAAAATATACGAAGAGCAGAAAAAAAAAGCAGATGACATGGCTGTCACCGAAGCCGATGCAAAACTCTCAAAACTAGAAACTGATCTGCTTTACGATAAAGACACAGGTGCCACCAACAAGCGTGGAAAAGATTCTTTCAGTGCTCCAGAACAAGTGGCCACTGGTTTTAATAAAGGTGCGCAAGACATTGAAGATAGCTTAACAAGCGAATCTCAAAAAGCTGAGTTTAGAAAAAAGAGATTAGAACGTGGAAACACAGTTGATCGAACAGTGCAAAAGCATGTCGGTGGTGAGATCATTAAATATGACAATGATGCCACTCAAGCACTTTTAAAAAATGAACAAGATGCAGCGATTGCATCACTAGATCCTGAAAGAATTGCCTTATCTATTCAAAGACAAAAGGATGCTGTTGCAAAGTTTGCTGAGAGAAATGGTCTTGGAGCGGCTGATGCAGAACAAAAGTCTGCTGATATCATTTCAA
>JAYVBN010000530.1:0-2063 GCA_043750455.1 Bacteroidia bacterium
CTGCTTTAACATAGTTGAGAAGGTTGGGCATGAAGTATCTCACTCGTTCATTTGTATTCAACGCCCGTATACCTAAAACCACTGCATCAACCTTCTTAAGGTTTTCAATGGTAACTTCCTCGTTTTTCATTTCCCACACTTCATACCCCATGTTGCGCAAAGCAAATGGAACATCATCACCGGCACCTTTTATATAACCAACAAGACCGCCTTCTTTCTTTAAATCTATTCTTACAATTTTCGAAGATGCCACTGGCAACAATGTTTGTGTGGGTATATGATCATAGGTTATGGTTTGGACGGATAAGTCATAGCGTTGCCCATCGATCTCTGCGACTGCAGTTAAGGATGAACTCATTTCTTCCTTTGATGGGAATACTTTAAAGGTTATTGTTTTCTCTTCACCTCGTTTTGTCAAATCGAAGGGTTGATTAGTAGGTTCGGATGTCCATCCCGCAGGCAGTGCCAACTTTAACTGACCTGATAGCTTCTTATCTGCTGATGACTTAAGCAAAACTGAGACATCCTTAGGAGTTTGATCTTTAAACAATAATACCTTCTCTGTTAAATTCACAAAAACAGGAGGTACTATCTCAAAGGGTCTCCAAAGCTCTCCTTTAACAGGGTCAGTCCATTTATAAAGTAAGGGTGAACGTATTTCTAATTTCTCTCCATTTATTAAAAATGAAAATATGAGTGTGACAGCTGGATCATTTTCCGGTTTACCGATAAAGCTTTTATTGGGAACATTAAAAAGGCCAATGCTATGTTCACTGGATAACCAATAAGGATCAGAATAGGTAAGGGTAGGCAAAAGCGACTTCCTTGATTTAAAAGTCTGCAATTTATTGTTGACCAAATTGTGAGTGGCAGCAGAGTCAATAGAAAGCTCATAGCTTTTGATTCTCTCCAATGTAACATTAACCGGGGAACGGTTGACAAGTTCAAAAGAGCAAGTCAGATTTTGGCCTGGCGCTACCCAATAATTATTGGAAGTCACTTCAACAAATAAACCAAGGCAATCCTGCATCAGTTTATTTACATCGGTTAGCTTTCTTTCCTTCCAGATAGTGCTTTCAAGTGAAGCTATCTCTTTGCGGATTTGGAGTAACATCACAATTGAGTTGAACGGCTTCTCCTCATCAAATTCTTTTATTGCTTTTTCAACAAGCGGCTGGACACGTTCCCCTCCTTTTACTCTTGTCCAGGTAGTATTTATGTTTTCAAAGAAATCTTTCTGTGCTTTGTCACCTTTGGCATATTCAAAATACTCCGGTGCTTCACCTCTTCGTCCCGGTGAACCAAAACCCTGGCTCTTATGCTGTGTGCGACTTTCGGCTGCCAACTCAGAATAAGATTTGCCTAACAAGTTATTATATCCACCCACATCCATTGCTACAACGCCTGGTGTGTTTTCGTTGATTGTCTGATTCCACCATCTACCCGTATTAGTATAAAGCCTTTTGGGTTGCCATGCTCCAAATTCCTTGACTTGTTCAGGAAGAAAATCAGGATCGTTAGTCAAATCAAATGCTTCAAGTGCCAATACTGCCGATCCGGTATGATGCCCGTGGCCTGCCCGTTCATCTGGTGGAAATCTTGTGAGAATTACATCGGGTTTAAATTCCCGAATCACCCTCACCACATCAGAAAGTATTTCTTGTTTGTTCCATATCAGAAAAGTCTCGTTAACATTCTTGGAAAAGCCAAAATCATTGGCACGTGTGAAAAATTGTTGGCCCCCATCAATTCTTCTGGCCGATAACAGTTCTTGCGTACGAATCAAACCAAGTTGGTCGCGGATCTCAGAGCCAATCAGATTCTGCCCTCCATCTCCTCTGGTCATGGAGAGATAGGCTGTTGCAGCAAGCCTCTCATTCGCAAAGTAGGCAATGGCTCTAGTGTTCTCATCATCAGGATGAGCAGCTACGTAAAGCACGGAACCCAAGAAGCCAAGCTTTTTTATCTGAAGCTTAATAGAAGCTGCATCAGGTTGCCTATTTAGTTGCCCAAATGAATAATCAGAAACAAGTAAAAGCAATGGAAAAATAAAACGCCACATC
>JAYVBN010000531.1:0-4947 GCA_043750455.1 Bacteroidia bacterium
AAAGACGATCAGAATAAAGAGGACGAGAAGAAAGACGAAAAGAAAGATCAGCAAGACAAAAAAGACGAGAAGAAAGATCAAAAAGATAAGCAGGAAAAAGACCAGCAGGAAAAGGATAAAAAAGAACAAGAACAAAAAGAGAAACAAAGTAAAGAGCAGCAGGAAAAAGAAAAGAAAGAGAAAGAGCAAAAAGAACAAGAACAGAAAGACGAACAAAATAAAGACAAGAAAGACATCCCTCCTTCTGTTTCAGAGAAGCTAAAGGAGATGCAGATGAGTGAAGAGAAGGCCAAGATGATATTGGAAGCCATGAAAAATCAGGAGGTTCAGTATCTTCAACAAAATAAACGCAAAGCCACTAAGCCGAAGGATAAGGGGAAACCGGATTGGTGAGAAGAAGTAAGAATTGAGAATTGAGAATTGAGAATTGAGAATTGAGAATTTAGAATTTAGAATTTATGAAAGAAGTATATATCGTAGCGGCTGTAAGAACACCTATCGGAAGTTTTGGTGGAAGTTTGGCAAGTGTAAGCGCCCCTAAGCTTGGATCTGTTGCCGTAAAGGGAGCCATCGATCGGATCGGACTTGATCCCAAACACATTCAGGAAGTATTTTTTGGAAATGTAATTTCGTCAGGACTAGGCCAGGCGCCAGCTACACAAGTTGCTGTTGGTGCCGGACTAGGATATACTATTCCTACTACCTTGGTGAACAAAGTTTGTGCATCAGGGATGAAAGCCATTATGTTGGGGGCTCAATCTATCATGCTTGGACATAATGATGTAGTTGTAGCGGGTGGCGCAGAAAGTATGTCTAATATTCCTTTCTATTTAATGAAAGCCCGTTATGGTTATAAGTATGGAAATGGAGAACTTATCGATGGCTTAACCCATGATGGTCTAACAGATATTTACAATCATTGCGCGATGGGCGTGTGTTCCGATAACACTGCAAAAGAAATGAACATCAGCCGGCAAGAACAAGATAACTATGCTATCCAATCCTATAAACGCTCTGCAGCAGCGTGGGCAGCAGGAAAGTTTAAAGACGAAATTATACCGGTAGAGATTACAGGCAAAAAAGGAGACATCACCTTATTTTCAGAAGATGAAGAATACAAAAATGTAAACTTCGATAAGATTTCCGGGTTAAAACCAGTCTTCACAAAAGAAGGTACGGCTACCGCAGCAAATTCATCTACTATCAATGATGGTGCAGCCGCAGTCATTTTGATGAGCAAAGAAAAAGCAAAAGAACTTGGCCTCACTCCTATTGCCAAGATACTTGGTTTCGCGGATGCCGCACAAGACCCAATGTGGTTTACTACCACGCCTTCTATTGCTATACCAAAAGCAATGAAGATGGCAGGTGTGGATAAAAAAGATGTGGGCTTCTATGAAATCAACGAAGCTTTTTCGGCAGTTGCCATTGCCAACAATATGAAGCTCGGCCTTGATCCTGAGAAAGTAAATGTAAACGGTGGAGCGGTTTCATTAGGTCATCCGCTCGGTGCATCTGGCGCACGTATTGCTATTACACTTGCCAATATTTTAAAACAAAATAATTCCAGTATTGGGGTAGCAGGAATTTGCAATGGAGGTGGCGGGGCTTCGGCCATTGTGATTGAGCGAGTTTAATTTTTCACGCAAAGGCGCTAAGCTCGCCAAGTAAAATTTTTAAACGAGAAAACTCATTCATCTTTCTTGATTCTGTGAAGAGACCATTGAATACCTTTACGGTAGTAGCGCCTTTGCGTGAAACAATACACAACATCCATAGCTTATAAGCGTTTTAGAATTTGATTTTGAATAACCTGCGATGCTTCGGATTACATCCCTTCTTTTTTTAATTGTTTTTTCTACCACTTGCTTTGCGCAGAAGGAAGTAAAAACATTTTATGATCCTCAGAAAAAACAACTTCAGGAAAGTTATTTTGTCTCAATAAGTGATAACGAGACCATGGAAGGGAAATACAAACGCTTTTTTCCAACTGGTAAACTTGAGATGGAAGGAGAATACCAGGAAGGAAAACGCTCAGGCACCTTCCTCGAATATCATGAAAATGGTTTGTTGTCGAGGAAAATCACTTACGTGAATGGCTTGCGCCATGGCGCTGTGGAAGTCTTTAATGATGAAGGCAAACCTATTCAAACTGCTTTTTATCAAAATAATTTATTGGTTGATTCCATTAAATCATTTTATGAAAGTGGATCTACAAAAATTGAATCTCATTTTGTTAAAGGAAAACCCGATGGACTGGTCAGGGAATACTTTGCTTCGGGGAAACTAAAAAAAGAAATCACATACAAGAATAAAAAGCCAAATGGTATTACCCGAACGTTCTATGAACATGGCTCCGTAGAGACCGAAGGTGATTTCAAAGATGGTGTCCTAAGTGGGTACTACAAAACCTATTATCCAAATGGACAACTGGAGATGGTCTCTACTTTGAAAGCTGGAGAAAAGATGGGCAACTTTAAGAACTACGATCTGGATGGTCACCTTTTACTTGAAGGATCATTCATGAACGGAAGATTACACGGTGATAATATTGCTTATTTTAGTGATGGCACTATCCAACATCGCTTTCAATACAACGAAGGTTCCAAAACAGGAACCAATCTTGATTATCATCCCAACGGTCAACTTAAAACCAGAGAACAAGTTTCTTTGAATGGCTCGGAAACAAAGGAAGAAGGATACACCGATAAGGGCATCCAACTTTATGAAAAGAATTTTCGAAAGTTAAAACCTCACGGCTCATGGATCTTTTATTTTGAAGACGGGAAGACTACCAAGTTGGTCGAGCGATACGAGAATGGAAAACTTCAAGGAGTCAGAACCACGTACTATCCATCCGGAGGAAAGTCGCTTGAAGAACCTTACCAACAGAATCTAATTATTGGCACCGTCAAAAATTATTATGAGGAGGGAGAAATTCAATCCGAATGTGAGTACAAAGGAAGCCGGCAGCATGGGCTTTACACCAGCTATCATCCGAACGGCAAACTAAAAGAACAAGGCGAATATGTCGCCAACCGGAAACACAAAGAGTGGAGGGAGTTTGATGAGAAGGGCAATCTGGTCAAAACGTTAGTGTTTAAAGCTGGTATTCTTTTGGAAGAAAAGTAGACCATCCCTTCGCTAAGCTTCGTTATGCAAGCAGTAGGCGAAGGGCAATAGACACGGACATCAAGTTATAGTTGTATTTTAACCCAGATTACGCAATAGGATTTTCAAATGAATAATATGCTGTTGGCGTGAAACCTATATTTTGATTATTCTATCCATTTAGTCTTATGCCTTTCGACCGTAGGGAGAAATCTTATCTTGTGGAAATCACTCGTCAACCAGAAAAAGATTTCTCGCAATTTCATGAATGCCCTGCTTAAAGATGGCGCGCTCGAAAAGACTCCATTAAACAAAATTGCAAAAGGATTTTCTAACGCGTAATCTGGGTTTAACGATGCCTAATGGGTTATCACCAAACCATTGAAATAAAAAAAGAAGTTCCTAAGTGTAGAAACCACTTCCATAATTTTCGTTTTTTTTAGTATTACAGTGTATGTTTGTGGCCATTACTTGAGACATATGGAGAAATCAACCATCACTTCAAAAGGACAACTAGATAGGTCTTACTTCAAATGTTTTGCTGGAATCCTGAAAGGTAAGGGAGATTTTCTTAAGGCTCTGTTGAAAGAAAAAGAGTTTGAGAAAGCTCATGATGAAAAACGTTATCTTCAATTATTTAAAGCAAAGAAAATTTCAAGATGATAGCATCCATGAATTCCATCAAAGAAACTCATTTCACTTTCAAAGGCCAGACTGGCTTTTACAAAGGCAAAGTAAGGGACGTTTACTATTTCGGAGATACCATGGCTATGGTTGCCTCTGATCGCATCTCTGCCTTTGATGTGGTGCTGCCGCGTGCCATCCCCGATAAGGGAAGAGTGCTTAACCAAATTGCTGCTTTTAATCTTCAGGCAACAAAAGATATAGTGCCCAACTGGGTGTTAAAAATTCCAGATCCTAATGTGACCATTGGTTTTCAATGCGAGCCCTTTCCAGTTGAAATGGTTGTTCGTGGCTACCTTGCCGGCCATGCCGCACGGGAATACAAAGCAGGAAGGCGGACGCTTTGTGGCGTAACACTGCCTGAAGGCTTAAAAGAGAATGACAAACTGCCCACCCCTATTATTACGCCTACAACAAAAGCAAAAGTGGGACATGATGAAGATATCTCACGCGAGGAAATACTAAAACGAGGACTTGTAACAGAAGTTGATTATAGAGTCCTTGAAGATTACACCTTAAAACTCTATCACAAAGGAACCGAGATGGCCGCCAAACGAGGCTTGATATTAGTTGATACTAAATATGAGTTTGGCAAACACAACGGAAAAATCTATTTGATAGACGAAGTGCATACGCCAGACTCTTCGCGTTATTTTTATCAGCGAGGATATGATGACCGTCAAAAAGCGAATGAGCCCCAAAAGCAGCTGTCAAAAGAATTTGTAAGGCAATGGTTGATTGAAAATGGTTTTCAGGGTAAAGACGGGCAAAAGGTTCCTGAAATGACAGACGCAATTGTGGCATCTATTTCAGATCGGTACAAAGAACTCTATCAGCAAGTGATGGGCGAACATCTAGCGCCCATAAATTATAACAACTTAATGGAACGAATTGAAGGCAGCATCGTTAATTCCATAAATTAAACTACTTTTAGGCCACTATAAATCACTTTTCATGAAGTATACCATTGACAAGCAGGACAAATACAGCCTGCTTCGCCTGCACGAAGAGAAAATGGATTCGAGCATTGCTCCTAATCTGAAATCTGAAATGATTACCCTTCATGCGGAAGGTGTACGCAACATCATCCTGGACCTCTCCGAGGTAAAATATACCGATTCATCGGGCCTCAGCGCTCTTTTAGTGGGAAAC
>JAYVBN010000532.1:0-2355 GCA_043750455.1 Bacteroidia bacterium
AAGTCTACAATGGCCAAGCACATGGCCGAATTTTATAAAACTGAATGGGTGCCCGAGGTATCTCGAGAGATTGTGACTACGAATGATTTTACAATTGAAGACATTATAAAAATTGGTCATGCTCAAACAGAACGCGTCTTAGAAAAGACCAAAACAGCAAACAAGATTCTTTTTTGTGACAGCGACATAATCACCACTCAAATCTATTGCCGGCATTATTTAAAAGTAGTGCCCCCCGTTTTATTTGAACTTGAAAAACAAATTAAATACAATCTCTATTTTTTATTTGAACCCGATGTACCCTGGGTGGCAGATGGCTTGCGTGATCTAGATGAAAAGAGAAAAGAAATGTTTGAGGTTTTCAAAATGGAATTGATTAAGAGAAGTATTCAATACATTCCTATTAATGGAAGTTGGAAAGAGCGGGAGGAGATTATCAAAAGGGAAATAAACAAATTTCTGACACACTGATCAACAATTACTCACGCAACCCCATCTTCTGCTCTATCAACTGCTTTTCCTGATTTGATGTGGTAAGCGTCAATGCTAACTGATAACTTGATTTCGCCCGTTGTATATCGTCAACCCGCAAATAAAAATCACCAAGAGCAGTTTGATATAGATAATGGCTTTCCAATCCATCGATCTTTTTTAACTCCTCTATCCCACGCTGGGCAGATTCAACATAGCCTGTTACAATTGCTTTATTGAGATCGACAATTGGCCCATGTTTGATTTTCGAAAGCAGTTGATACAAACTTAGAATCCGGGGCCAATCCGTTTGTTCAAAAGTTTCCGCGAAAGCGTGACATGCTGCAATGGCCGCTTCGAGATGATAATCGCTCAACTCATCTCCACTGGCAGCAGCAGTGAGATAGTCCTGCCCCCGAACAATCAGTTCACGGTTCCATCGTTCACGGTTTTGATATTTTAATAAAATAATACTGCCGTCATCGGCCAGGCGTGCATCGAGGCGCGAAGCCTGAAAACACATCAGCGCCAGCAAAGCTTTTACTTTTGGAAGATTCGTCTTTGCTTGTTGCGTAAGCAAAATACAAAGCCGAATCGCTTCGGCACAAAGATCTTGTCGCAATAAGAATTCCGGATGCGAAGAATTATACCCTTCGTTGAATAGCAAATAAAGTGTATGCAACACAGCATCCAGTCGCTGTGAAAGCAGTTCTTTAGTTGGCACTTCCATCTCAATCTTTTCTGATCTGATTTTTTCTTTGGCCCGATATAAACGTTTTGCAATGGTTTCTTCTGTGGTGATAAAACCATGCGCGATTTCATTTATACTTAATCCGCAAAGTGTTTTAAGTGTTAATGCAATTTGGGATTCATATGGAATAGCAGGATGACAACATGCAAAGATCATTCGCAACTGACTGTCTTCTATTTCATTCTCCAGAAATAATTGATTGACGGTAGGTGTCAGCGTCCATTCGGATTTAAGTTCTCGCGCAAGATCACCTTCAATTTTCTTTAACACTTGCTGCTTACGCAAAAGATCAATGGCTTTGTTCTTGGCCGTGCGATAAAGCCAAGCACTTGGGTTATCCGGAATGCCTTGATATTTCCAGGTGTTCAATGCTTTCAGCAAAGCATCTTGTACAATGTCTTCTGCCAGTTCAATATTTTGAAATCCCAAGAGGCGAGTTAACACTGCGGCCATCTTCCCCGCCTCATGACGGAAAAGATGGCCGGCCAATTGTTTTACTTTTTCCTCCTGCTCCACAGATTACATGTCCATTTTTTGGACAGGCCTCACCTGCACTTTCCCGTTAAAGATAAAATCCGGATAATCTTTTGTGAGTGAGACAGCATCATCCAGGTCTTTGGCATTGACAATAAAGAAACCGCCCACTAGTTCTTTGCTTTCTGCAAATGGGCCATCTGTAACAATTTGTTTCGGACCACTCACAAATTTACCGCGAGGCTCAAGCGGCTCGCCTCCTTCATAGCGGCCTTCCTTTCTAAGTTTTTCTACCCAGACAAACCATTTTTGCATGTGTTTTTGCATGGCTTCGGGCGATTTCATTTCAGGGGCAATATCACTACCACCGTGAAAAATAAGCATGAACTTCTCCATTGTAATTAGTTTTGGTTAAACAATTTAGCCGAAGACGATTGCATTTTCAAAAACAGGACAACCTCAATAAAATATTTCTATTATTTTATTTAATCCCAACGTTTCTCATAATATTAAACCCAGATTATGCATTAGAGAATTGTAGTCTTTGGTCTTTTTGCCGGACAATATCAAACAAACCGTCTAGCCACTTTTGTTTTTCACCAATCGCAGATATGTTTAGGGTAGTTTTTCCTGCGTGTTTTGTTATCCAACTTCCTAAT
>JAYVBN010000533.1:0-14760 GCA_043750455.1 Bacteroidia bacterium
GCTATAAACTGCGCCCTCATTTCGTCAATTATTTGGGTGCGATTGTCAACTCCATTAATAGGGAAAGTATTGACCCTGTAGAATTGAGTAATTATATTAAGGTGGCTGGCCAGGTGATTGAAAATGATGATATGATCAAAGCCGCTGTGTTCTTTAAGAGCAGTCGTGACTTTTTTGAACATCATGCACTGCATTACGAAAAATCATTTCGTCTTTATTCAAGTGATGATAAATACCATTTCGATTACATCAAGCCGGAAGTTATTTCAGACGTACCCGAAGCCGATACGGCTACACAGGATAATCAATTTGATCAGTGGGATAATCAAACTAATGCAGAACCAACCACCTGGGAAGAACCACCAGTTGACACAATTGCGCAATCAACTGGAGTCTCGTTGTTGCTTCCGCCAGAGCCCCAGCCGGAGTTGAGTGGACCTGTTATCACGTTTGAGAAAACCACGCTCAATTTTTCAACACCTTATGATTCTGCATTTTTAAGAAACACGAAAGGTTCTGTTTCACTGTACGATAATACGTTTGTTGGAGAAGGAGGCACCTTTGATTGGAGTGCAGCAGGTCTTGGCTCAGATTCTGTATACTTTGAATTTGATGCCTACAATTTCAAAGTCACGAAACCTGAGTTAAAGGCAGATCATGGAAATATCACTTATAAGGGAAAAGTAAAAGGAAAAGTGGAGGGGATTTTTGAATTCAAAAGTGTAAAGCACAAGAATCAAACCACATCAAATTATCCGAGGTTCATGTCTATGAGGAGTAATATTCTGATACTTGGCTTGACGGATGAAAACATGAAATACACAGGAGGATTTGCCCTCAACGGAAAGCGGATTTATAGCTCTTCTGTAGATGCCGATTTTGCGTACCTCGAAGTGGAAGATGAATCCGAGAAAAAATTTGAAGCCAGATCAAGATTATTTGAATTTCAGGATTCAACAATATTATCTAAGCACGCCCAGGTAAAAATCTTTCAAGACTATGACTCCATATTCCACCCAGCTGTTGAATTAAGATATGACTTTGGAAAGAAGAGATTAGTCATTCAAAAAGAGAGAGGGCAAATGAAGGATGCTCCGTTCACCTCTTCATTTTTCAATGTCGACTTTGCTGTCGATCATTTGCGTTGGGACTTAACATCGGATAGCATGAATCTATTTGCCGCTGGAGGCCGAAGCCAAGCAGCTATGATCATTGAGTCAATCGACTTTTATGACCCTGAGGATTATCGATTATTGGGCGGGGTGGGATTTAGCTATCATCCGCTCGGTCTGGTTGCTAACTATTCGATCAAAAATGGAGTGCGTGAATTTTATGCAGACGATCTGGCGCGACCAGATTTAAAAGTTGAAGAGATAAGACCCGGAATGAGTTTCCTTGCTCAGAAAGGAATGATTGGATATAATTCAACAACCAGTCTCATTCAAATAAAGGATAAAACCCTTCATTTTTTTGATTCTCACAAAAACACAACTGATTATGACAACTTAAAAATTCACTCCGTAATGGATGGGCCGGCCAACGCTACTATCAACTTCAAGGAAAGACGAATGACTGTGCGAGGTGTAGAGGAATTTAAAGTGAGTGATTCGCTTAATGTTGTGATTAAGCCAGACAGCAGTACGATTACCATATTAAAGGATCGTGATATAAAATTTGATGGGAAAATCACAGCAGGAAATTTCGAGATCAATGGAAAAGAATTCATGTTGAAATACGATAGTTTTTTTATCAACTTGAATCACATTGATTCGATACGCTTTTATATTACCGAGACCAACGCCAAAGGACAAACCACTAGGCGCAGAGTAAATAATGCCATGGTTGGAGCAGACTCAATTGCTTCTATTGTGGGTGGATTGCCACATAACTCTTCACAATCATCGGGAACTCTTTATGTAAGCAAGCCAAATAATAAGTCAGGAAGAACTAAGCTTTCAAACTATCCTAGGCTGGATGCCACAGCCGGTGGTGTTATTTATTTTGATCGGAGAGAAGTGCTAAATGGTGTTTATGATCGCTCTGTTTTTTTTGTAGTGCCGCCATTTAAGCTGGATAGTTTGAATGATGCCGATCCCGGGTCTATCAACTTTGAAGGCACCTTCTCCTCAAGTGGCATGTTTCCGAACTTCAAGGAAAAGCTGCATACCATGCCTGATAAATCACTTGGTTTTATTCATTCAGTTCCTGCTAATGGGTATCAATTATTTCGTGGGGATGGAAAGCTTTTTGGAGGTATGAGCCTTGATAATTCAGGGATACGGTCAACGGGAAGAATAGAGTACATGGCTGCCAGTGTTGAGTCTAAAGACTTTATATTTTATCCTGACTCAGTTTTGGCAAAAGGCACCATTGGCGAAATAAAAGAACAGCAATTTGGGTCAGTATGGTTTCCTCAAATTACGTTGACTGAATTCCAATTAAAGTGGTTACCAAAGCAAGACAGATTTAAACTCAAGAACTTACGTGACCCATTTAATCTATATAATGCATCGGCTCAGTTAAATGGTTACCTGGTGGTTTCTAAGACCGGTCTGCAGGGAGAAGGTAAATTAATAACGCGTGGCTCAGAACTTACTTCATCGGAATTGAAATTCAGTGCCAAGGATTTTTCGGCACGCCATGCAAACTTTGAGGTAAAGACTACTAATCCCGATAAACCAGCATTGGCAGGTGATGACATCAGCTTAAGCTTTAATTTGGAGAATAATTACGCAGACATTAGTCCTGAAGTGGAGGGCACTGCCGCTATTGAATTTCCATATGCTCAATTTAAAACTTCTATTACCGATGCGCGATGGGATCTAAGTACTCAAAAAATATCCATGACCAAGGATAAGGATGTGCCTATTGAAAACTCGTATTTCTATACAACGCGAAAAGAATTAGACTCCTTAGTCTTCAATGCCGAAAAAGCGGAATATGATATTCAATTACAACAACTAAAAGTGAGTGGCATACCTTATATTGTTGTAGCCGATGCAAAAATTACTCCGGAGAATAATGAAGTATTGATTTTGGAGAACGCAAAAATTGGACAGTTGAAAAATACCACTATTGTATTGGACACTTTACATGGCTATCACCAATTAAAGGATGGAGTAGTTGACATTCTATCAAGAAAGGAATTTTCAGGCTACGCCACCTACCAGTATATTAACTCCATAAAGGATACGTTCTCAATCAAAATGACTGATTTTCATTTGGAGCCAATAGCGGAACAAGGGAAGAAGAGCTCAACCGACATAATAGCAACTCAACAAACTGTTGGTAATGGTAATGTGATTGAAGCGGAAAAAATTATTTTGGCTCCTCGCATTTTTTATAAAGGCGACATGGTGATGTATGCCACCAAGCCTGCACTGCAGTTGCGTGGCTATACCAAACTAGATTTGAAGAAAATCAAAGACTACAATACCTGGCTGCGATACGAGCAAAGTGGTGATGAGCAAGATATTTTTATCGATTTTGACAATGCAATAACGGAAGCAGGAAAAAAAGCGGAGGCGGGATTACATTTTGCTTCTGATAATAGCCTCTATATCACTTTTGTATCTGAAAAAAAAGCTGAAGAAGATGAAGATTTCTTTTTACCTAGTGGCTCGCTCTTCTTTGATAAAGAAACCGGAGAATTTAAAATAGAAGACCGTGAGAAGGCCTCCGGTGAAAAACTCTCGGGAAAAGTATTTGCTTACAATGAAGAAAAGCAGGAGGTTCGATTTGAAGGACCTGTCAAATTTTTTAGAGACAATAACGATTTTAAAATCACCTCCTCTGCGTTGGGGTCAGGAAATCTTGAAACTAACGAGATTAAGATGAATTCACTTGTGATGGCCGATGTAAATATTCCACCGATGGCATTTCAATTGATGGCACTTGACCTTATTGATATAATTAAGGCAGAGGGAGGTACTGATGGGCTTGGCGATCAAGCAGAGTTGCTTTATAAAATAGCCGATCTTGTTGGAGAGAAAGCAGCAAAGGATTATGAGCAACGTTCTTTGCAAAATTATGTCTCCCTTAGCACTATACCTGCACTGGTGAAGCCATTGGTCTTTTCCAATGTTAATCTAAAGTGGTCTCAAAAGTTCAAAGCTTTTTATAGTGAGGGCAATTTAGGGTTAAGTAACATGGGGCGATATGACATCAACGGAGCATTTGAAGGCTTTATGGAAATCCGGAAGAATGAAGATGGGTCACCGGTGTTTCATTTGTTCGTTAAAGGTTCGCCAGATTCCTGGTATTACTTTGGCTTTGAAGATAATCGTATGATGTTGCAATCATCTAATCCAACTTTTAATGAGTTGGTTGCTAAAAAGACCAATGCAGCAAAAGCAAAAGTGGGTGAGCTTATTTATATTCCAGGAAGCGATGAGGAAACCCTCGCCTTCATTAACCGCTTTCGCCAAAATTACTTTGGCATTGAAGCACCCTATGAGCTAAACACGGCAATTTCAGAGGTGAAAAAGACCGACAAGAAAAAAGATGCAAAAGAGGAAGATGATGGGTTTTGATTTGTCACTTAGTTAGTCTTCAGATTGATTATTATGCTTTTCTGGAATTTGTAAATCAATCAGTTTTCCCCGTTTCCTATCAACTATTTTTTCATGAACCATCATCACAGGTGTATAAAGAAAATAGGTAACCCCGCCTATCGCGCCAGCCAGCCAGTGGCCACGGAAGATAAAAGATAAGATGACGGACAATACTGGTATGAGGCCCATCAATAGATTGGTTGTGATCTTACTCCGTGCGTCAAATTTTTCGAGTTCGGTCAGTTCAAGTTCGACTGCATTTTTTAGTGCATGGCGGTACATCAGCATCAAAACAAAAAATATTCCTGCGGCTCCAATGCCATAGATTATCATTAGATCCCCAATGTCCTTGGCGGATATTAACCCACTTAGTTCAGTTTGCAAGGAGCTATCTCCCAAAACATATGCAATTGGAACCAGGATTAATTTTGTTAAAAATTTTAAGGGATAAACATAAAATAAAACAAGCGACAGGAACAGTGTATTCAACGCAATGATTTTACCATTGCGCAATCCGTAACGAAAGAAAAATATATAGTGTTCATGCCAGATTACAATGATAAGACTGATACACAAAAAGAAGGGTATCAAATCATAGATAAATCTTTTAATTTGCTCAAAACTGGAAGGCGGGCTTGTTGAGATAAGTAGGAGCGTAATGGCAAGGGCAAACACAGCATCACTGAAATTTTCTAACCGGCCTGCTCTTCGCCACGATAACGGAATTCTTTGTTCACCCCGATATAATGTTTTTTTAATCCGTCTCGTATCATAGCGATTTTAAAATTAGTATATAATCACTCATTCGTTTTGTTTTCTATCTCACTTGTTAATGGTGGCAAAATGTCTGGATGAAAGGGCGATTCATCCTGATGTATTTTGATTGCTTTTCGCGAAAAGTAAATACCGATGCCCAATGAAGCAATTGCACCAAGCCAAATGCCGGGTACATAGGCAATGAACCAGAAGTAATCGTAAGCCCCATGAAAAAGTGTGGCTACAATTAACGCATAGATGGAATAGTATCCTTTTTTATGTTCAAACTTGGCCTTGCCAAGAAAGTAGCCCATAAGCACCGCAAAGGATGCGTGAGCCGGCACAGCAGTAAACATTCTCAGAATAGCTGTGCTAATGCCACCATCTGCTACATATAAAATGTTTTCAAAAGTCGCAAACCCCATGCCTACCATTACCGAGTAGACGATACCATCAAATGGTTCATTAAAATTTTTATTGCGGTAAAGAACCCCGCGCACAAAAATAAATTTGCTAAACTCTTCAATTAAAGCCACTAGCAGAAAAGCATGCACAGCTTGCTCGCCAATACTTTGTTGGTCAATAGGAACAATTGAGTTTATAGGAATACTAATAGCTAGGGTAAGAAGTGTGCTAAGCATTCCATAAAGAAATGCTCTGATCAATAAGCCGATGGGCTCGCGCTCATGTTTGTCTTTCAGGTAGATGTACAAACCGATGGCCACCCCCGGAGCTGTTGCTATAGCCAAAAGGAAAAGAATATTCATGAAGTGATTAGCGACCAGTTGATATATAAAATATAAGCGCCAATGATAGCCATCATCGAAGCTTTAATTATTGCTGTTTTAAGGTCAGGAAGATATTTACTTTTTTGAATGATAATAAAACCTGATACTAACAGTGATAAGATCAATGCTTGAGTGCCGATCATCATCATTTGTGAAAATCCTTTGAGGTGAAGGAGATAAAATAATAAGCCGATAGTAGTTACGGCTAGGGCTATGTGCATGACTTTCCATACGATCAGCACCAGCAGATCAATAAATGTTTTGGACATTTCTGCACGCAACGATTTTTCTAGCGTTGACGGCAGCAAAAATCCTGAAATGAAAAAGACACCGGCCAACGTGCTAAGCCCGACCATCATTAACTCGGCAGCTCCTGGTTTGCCAGAGTAGTTTAAGACAAAACCAACACTTGTTACAAGAGCAGCAATAATCTCCACTTTGGGAAGTATCACTTTCGATAAAAGAGCTGAAAAATTTTGTTTGGTATCCATAAAAACACGGATTTTAGCGCAAAGTGAAAGTACCAAATACAAGTGTCACTTTCCAATTTCCAAGGCGGGAGGTAGGATGTTTCTACTCTTTGTCTACGTTTTTCTTGAATAAATCCTTTGAAGCAATATTCCAATTGTAAACAAGCCGTTCGTGGTCGGCATTACATTTATTGATGATGGAGTTAATAAGATCGATTTCTTCGCTGGTGGGCTTTTTAGAGAGCACTTCTACAATTTTCGTAAAATCTGTTTCTGCTACTCGCTGATAGTATTCAAGTAGGTCTATAGTCTGATCGCGAAATTCAACATCTCCGTTAAATGCGGGTTTTGCTTTTAATAATGGAAGCACATCACTCGCGGCCCTTATCACCTGCCCGCGTTGACGATCTATCGGATCTGATTTCTCGCGCGAAAGCACATCCCAGAGCAGATCATATTCTTTAGAAACTTTGAAAAACGGAAGGTAGATTTCCCGCCAATAGTTATTGACAGCGGTAATTCTGGCCATTTTTTGATCCAATGCATTATCTGTTTTTCCATCTGCTACGGTCATATTGTTTTTACTGGCGTATGTCTGTTGGGCTTTTCTTAGGCGGTTAGTTGCTTTATTTACCTTTTCTTCCGCTTTGTCTTCCGCTTTCCAGTATGACTCCATTGCTTCATACGAATCTTTGCTTTTCTTTTTTAGTCCAATAATGTCTTTGTAGTCGAGCTCGAAGGCGTGTTGATATTCTAAGAGCGCCTCAACAGCTTCATCGCGAAGGTGTGTGTCGCCTTCAAGGGCAGGCATACTTTTGATTTTTTCTTTTGACTGAATGATTTGCTGCATTACTTCTTTTCGTTTTGCTTCCATCCGTTCAAATTCCTCACTGTGAACATTGAAGGAGATATATTCGAAATTTTTCTGGACAGCCACCGCCATCTCCTTCATGATGAAGTTATTGTAATCGGCAGCATTTTTAAAATTGAAATCATCTTCCTGTCCAGTGGAAGAAAAATGAATTGAGTTGATTAATAAAACAAGGCAAATAGCGCGCATAACACTCCAGCCATCAAATTGACTCATCAGCACTTTGATCATCGCCTAATTATTCAATTGCTTCCTCTACCTGATCCAGCTTGTCTTCGCTGTAAGCACCTGAAGTAGCGAAAACAATTTTACCAGTAGGGTCAAGTACAAAAAAATATGGGATATCACGCTTTTCAAAATCGAGTGCTTCTTTGTAGCTTTTCAATTCACCTTTATAAAATAGAATATAGGGTAGTAGTTGAGGATCGATGTTCTTCAATGCTTTCTTCTTTGCAGTTCCTGTGGCTGCGGCATTTACACCCGTGAACATGGGCACGAAATAGACGTTGACATCATATTCAAATCCTGCTAGTAAGCCTTTTGTCTTTTGAATAAATTTATTGAACACCGGTGAGAACCAGGAATTCAGTTCATCTTCAGATTTTTTGGAATAGGCCAAGCCGAGTAACGTGTATTTCCCTTTCGTACTTTCCGGAAGCTTCACTTTTTGATCTTCCACTGTTTCTGCCTCCATGTCCGGAAATTGTTTCCCAATTACTTGTGCACTTAGATTAATGAAGCCAACCAATAAGACAAAGGCAACAATGAGGGTCTTCATATGAGAATGTATTCAAACTTGAAGTTACGAAAATCGTGCCGTATTCAGTTTTATTGCAAGAAGGCACATTAGATCAATAGTATTATCTCAACTGATTCGTTCCTTTTTTAAACTCAAACTTCCTTCCTAAAAACTCATTGCTTCCGCGTGTACGAAGCGTTTCAACAAAAAACCATTCTGCTTTTCCTTTTGTGGAACTTAAGGTAAGCAGGAGATAGCCATGATCGCGGGCATTAATATATTTGATGTGTGGATTCATTTTTTGAAGAGATTGCTCCATCATCTTTACGGTGTCTGTGTTGTGATACTCGTTATCATTAGCAGATGAAATACTGGTTGTTCCCAACTCAATGGCAAATGCTCCCTTTGATGTTTTTGGATTGTAGGTTTTTGTAAAATCCGTAGCCGCTTCAATTGCCCAAGAGG
Source organism: Bacteroidia bacterium (assembly GCA_043750455.1). Lineage (GTDB taxonomy): Bacteria > Bacteroidota > Bacteroidia > Cytophagales > Cyclobacteriaceae > ELB16-189. Next base: position 8,643 of record JAYVBN010000533.1, read on the forward strand.
TGTGCGTATCTCCCGTAAGGAAAACCACATCATTTATTTTTTGATTGACAATAAAATTTTTCAACGCATCCCGTTCAGCGGGGTATCCATCCCACGAATCTAGATTTCGTGGCATCTTGGGATAGGCAGGGCTCAAATCTATTTCAGAAATGATTACCTGGTTGCCAATAATTTTCCAGGTAGCGATGGATGATTGCAAATTATTCTTAAGCCACAAGAGTTGATTTGTGCCTAACATGTGACGCTCTTCACTTTTATAATTCGGATCGCTGAGACTATCAACAGGTTTTGTTCTTCCCGCCAGTCGCTCATCCAGCATGATTACATCGGCCAGACCGCCAAATGAGAATGAACGATAGTGAAGATCGCTTTCGCGGATGGGGAGCCATTCGTAGTAGGCTTGTTTGGCTGCGGCCTTGCGGGACTGAAAGTCACCATCCTCGGGCTGATGATTTTGCGCACCTTCGGTATACACGTTATTCGCCACTTCATGATCATCCCAAATGGTAATGAATGGATGTTGTTGGTGAACACGTCTTAGACCAACGTCAGTTCTATACAACGCGTACCTTGTTCTGTAATCACTCAATGTTAATATTTCATAAGGAGGGACATTAATCCTTCCAATGGTAGTGTCTCCATATTTGCCAATACCATATTCGTAAATATAATCTCCGAGGTGAATGACGGCATCTAACACCGGGCGGTCTGCAATTTTATCGTATGCATTGAAGTAGCCCCATTCCCAATTGCTGCAACTCACCACAGCAAATTGCAAACTGTCTCTATATCCGATTGATGCTGTCTTTGTTCGGCCCGTGATGGAGGTTTTACCTAAGGCTTTAAATCTATAATAGTAAGTCTGCCCAGGCTTTAAGGCATCCACATCCACTTTAACAGTAAAGTCTCTATCCGCTGATGTTTTAACTGAATCTGATTTATAAATCGAAGCGAAGTTTTGATCTTCTGCTATCTCCCACGACACGCTAACAGTTGAATCATTCTCTTTTGAAGTGACACGAGTCCAAAGGATCACCCGATCGTGCAACGGATCTCCGGAAGCTACACCCTGATAAAAAGGCCATAAAGTAGAGTCATATTCTTTTGCCAGAGGATCGATTACAATTTCTTTTGAAGATTGTGTTTTACAAGACAATACCAGCACAACCCAGGCCAAACAAATTATCAGGTATACGTTTTTCATAGCCAATCCAATTTACCGCTAAGCTAAATTGAATCTTTTAAACTTGCATTATCGGGAAATTAGCATTGTTTGACTAATACCGATCAATTCGCACGTAACCTTTTCAGCCAAAAACCAGTCTGTAAGCTTAAATCGGCTTTTATGAAGTACCTCCTTGTCTTTTTAACTCTAATTGCTCTTACATCATCGGGTCAATCTAAAATTGATCAGGCCAAAAAACTATTTGAGAACAAGAAGTATGATGAAACCAAAAAATTGCTATTGCCAATTGACGATGATGATCTCGATTACGCTGCTGCTCAATATTATCTTGGAAGAATAGCCTTTGCCCAAAAAGAGTATGATGCCGCTGCCGATTATTTTGAAGAGGCCGCTGAAGCCAACGATAAGAATGCAGATTATTTTAATTGGCTGGGAAACACCTATGGTACAATTGCTGGTGATGCTAACCCGCTCAGGCAAGGTATGCTTGCACCCAAAATGAAAAGCGCATGGGAGAAGGCCATAGCACTGGATTCTAAAAATCTGGATGCGCGTATTTCCCTTATCCAATATTATTTACAAGCCCCAGGCATAATGGGAGGAAGTGTAGAGAAGGCAAAAGAAGTTGCGGCACAGGTCCTGAAGCTAAAGCCATCTGAAGGGCACCGACAGTTGGGTAGCATTTATTTGAATGAAAAGAAAACTGCTGAGGCCGAAAAAGAATTTATTTTAATGGCGAAAGCCGATCCAGCTTATGTAGGCGGACTGGCTAATTTTTACACCAGTCAAAAACAATACGATAAAGCGTTTCAACTTTTTGAGGAAGTCATCCTAAAAAATCCGAATGATTTTCTTTCAATTTATCAATATGGAAGAACCAGTGCCGTATCTGGTCAGCGACTTGAAAAAGGAGAAGAGTATCTAAAGAAATACTTAACTACATATACGCCAAAACAAAATGAACCCTCTCATGCCGGAGCCAATATGCGGCTGGCTCAGATTTATGAGAAGAAGGGCAATAAAAAGGAAGCGAAGAGATTGTATGAGCTGGCCGTCAAAGCTGATAATAACTTAAAAGAAGCAAAGGAAGGACTTGAACGGGTGTCAAAATAAATTTCAGCATCATGGTTAGTAGTTTAGAAAAGCAAGCCGGTAGGATCGAAGTAATTGATGTGCTTCGTGGATTTACCCTACTTGGAATTATTCTGGTGCACATGACCGAGCAATATTATGCGGGGCAGGCACCCGAACAATATGCCAACTTCGCCTCAAAAGGATTGATGGATAATATCGTAAGTGGATTTGTTGGAATTTTTGTTCAGGGCAAATTTTATATGATCTTTTCGTTTCTATTTGGCTTGAGTTTTTACTTACAACTTTCCAAAAGTGATGGAAGTATTGGCTTTGTAACACGGTTTTTCTGGCGATTGCTGATTTTATTTGGGATTGGATTTGTTCATCACCTTCATTATCGTGGCGACATTCTTACCATATACGCAACGCTTGGTATTGGATTGTTGCTGACTTACCGCCTGCCCGACAAGTATTTGCTGGTAATAGCTCTACTGCTGGTTTTAAACGTGCCTTCACTCTTAATCCGATTAAAGGATGTGATATGGAATCCGGCTAATTCGGGAAATCCTTTTATGAGTGCCGATCAAAATAGTTTGCTGGCCTATTACAACACGCTGAAGTCTGGAACTTACATAGAGATTCTAAAAGCAAATTTTTCTGAATTTTCTTCTAAAACAGATTTTCAGATTGCATCGGGAAGAGTGTATATAACGTTGGGCCTCTTTTTACTGGGCCTATATGCAGGAAGAAAAAATATTTTTGAAGATTTTGAATCAAAGAAATCTTTTTTTAAAAAATTATTGAAAGGTTCTTTGTGGACACTATTGGGCTGCGTATTGTTTTCTGCAGCTTTCTTTGGTGGTGCACAGGCGCTCGGCCTAATACTTTCTGATCAACTTCAGTGGATGGTAGGCGGTGAAGTCTATGATGTTTTCAATGCGGCTTTTGCTACGATCTATACAATGGGAGTTGTTTTACTTTTCCAAAAGGAAAAATGGAAACCCAGACTGATGCATTTTTATGCTGTTGGAAGAATGGGACTGACCACTTATTTGATGCAAACTTTTTTTGGTGTACTGATCTTCTTCTCAATTGGTTTTGGCTTGTTTGGTGAAATAGGTTCTTCAATAGCATTTGCAGTAGCCATTAGTTTATACATTGTTCAAATTCAGTTTAGCAAGTTCTGGCTCAAGCATTTTGAATATGGAATTTTTGAATGGCTGTGGAGAAGTCTTACCTATCTAAGAATTCAACCACTTAGAAAGGCAACTAATCTTAAAGTTGTTACTTCTTAAAAACTATTTGAACAAGGGAGGCGACATTTCTTCCCATTCACTTGCTTGCTGATACGCATATGCCAATGAAACAATTGAAGCTTCGCCAAATAACTTTCCTAAGAATGAAATACTCGTAGGGGTTCCTTTGTCGGTAAAACCATTTGGTACCACTACACAAGGATGGCCAGTCAGATTAGTTGTTAACAATTGCGTTCCGCCAAAACTGGGCGATACAATCACGTCAAAATCTTTTGTTTTCGAATAGTAATCCTGAATCAGTTGATAACGAATACGCGAAGCATTGATGTACTCTACTGCCGGAATGAAACGAGCTGTACGAAAAGAATTGGGCCAGGCAAATTTTCTCTGATCCGTGAGGAGACTATCGCGGTTTGAACGTGTGAGTTCATCAAAAGCTGCGGCAGCTTCCGCTGTTAGCATCAATCGGATCGCAGCTACTGGAATATTGGAAGGCAACTCCACTGGAATAAGTTCTACACCAATCGACTTGAGTACTTCTAGCACTTTTAGATCATTTACTTTTGTGGGATAGTCTGCTTCGAACAATGTTTTCAAATACCCTACCTTCAATTTATTGATTGGTGTTTTCGCAGAGTAATTAAAAGACGCATTACGAACATGACTATCCAGTCCGTCAGTGCCCCGAATAGTTTCCAAAACAATAGCACAATCTAATACAGATCGACAGATCGGGCCAATCTTATCCATGCTCCAGCTCAAAGCCATGGCACCATGTCGGCTAACTCTTCCGTAGGTAGGTCGCAAGCCACTTGCTCCACATCGGGTGGCTGGGGAAACGATCGATCCAAGAGTTTCGGTTCCAATTGCAAATGCAACAAGGCCGGCAACAGTAGCAGAGCTAGAGCCTGCACTAGATCCGCTTGATCCATCTTTTAAGTTCCATGGATTTTTTGTCACGCCTCCATACCAAATGTCACCCATCGCCAAAGCTCCCAAGGTTAGTTTCACCAGGAGTACCGCACCGGCCTCTTCTAATTTTTTTACCACAGTAGCTGTTTCATTGAACACCTGACCCTTATAAGGCGCAGCGCCCCAGGTAGTTTCTACTCCGTCCACAGACAAAAGATCTTTGATACCATAAGGTATGCCATGCAACGGGCCTCTGTATTTTCCTTTCGATATTTCTTCATCTGCCTTTTGCGCTTGCTTCAAGGCCGATTCTTCCATTAAAGTGATAGAACATTGCAGTGTGTCTGAATATTTTTTTAATCGGTTTAGGTATAATTGCGTGAGTTCTACGGAAGTAATTTTCTTCGATTTAATCAACACAGCTAATTTGTAGACGGGATAAAAAGCAAGATCTTCTTTCTTGGCTGGCATCACTACTTCCTTTGGCAAGCCCCAGTCAATAGGTTTTTGCTCATTGGTTATTTCCAGTCCAACCGGAATAGGGTCGAACACAAGTGACATGGGAATATTGTTGTTAAGTTTGAACTGATGGATGGCTTCTATTGATTTTTGATAGTTTTGTAATCCCGAAAAAAGTGAGTCACGTTCAGCTTCAGTAAAATTAAGATCATAAAAAGGTTCCATCTGGGAAGTGGGATACTTTTCCTGACCATTGCATAGCGGAGCCAAAAAGGAGAAGAGCAGAATAAAATAAAGCTTGTAAATTGAGCCTTCTTTCATAGAATGTTTTTTAATTAGAGCTAAGCTAAGCAATGAAAACATACTTTTTAAAACTATATCAATACAATGCCTGGTCTAATAAACGCGTGCTTGGCTGTCTGGAAAGACAACACGTGATTGATGAGAAAATACTTTCTATCATGGGGCACATTGTGGCCGCGCAGTTTTTATGGCTGCACCGCATAAAAGGCTTGCCGCCAGCAAAGGTTAAACTTTGGGGCGAATACACATTGCCTCAGCTTATAACCATGGAAGAAGAGGCAGGCAAATTATGGCTTGAATTCGTAGAAGGAACAGAGGATTTTAATCGCGATCTTGACTACATCAATTACGTGGGCGAACCTTATATTACTAATGTGGAAATGATTATGATTCACCTGGTAAATCACTCCAGCTATCATAGAGCGCAGATTGCCTTGTTGCTGCGTCAAAAAGGATTTGAACCAATCAACACTGATTTTATCACATACGACCGCGTATTACGTGGGCAGTGGAAAGATTGATGAACGACCTGAACATAATAAAGAGAGTAACTGTTTAAGCATTGTTAACCCTAATCATTAATCGTATGAAAAAAATATTTTTTATTCTGGCAGCCTTTGTTTCTACAATGAGCTTTGCACAAAATGATATGACCATTTGCCACACCTCGGCAACAGATAAGTTCGCAGTATTTGCTTCCAACAAAAAGTTTAATCGCGATCACCCGAGCCCACTAGCTTATGTCCACGAAAGTGAAGCAGGTGGCGAGATGATCAAACTTAATACAGCCAGTGGGACTGAAGCAAATGCCTATTTGATAAAAGCCAAAACAAAAACAGATAATTGGGTTTTTGTTTTTCAAGAATGGTGGGGACTGAATGATCATATTAAACGCGAGGCAGAAAATTTGTATAACGATTTGGGCAAT
>JAYVBN010000534.1:0-3114 GCA_043750455.1 Bacteroidia bacterium
GCAACGCAAAATAGTCAAATGCCATGGCCACAGTGATTTCAAAAAAAGATGGATGTATTTTTTCAATTTCAGGTTTAATACGGTTTACAAATGCAGTTATGTACTCTTGATCAATCTCAACTCCATTTATTTTAATCCGCTCGGTGAATTCTTTTAGATGAGGAGAGGTGTAAAGACCTGTTTTATAACCAGCTTTTTGTAAAATAGCCGCTATCATATGCGAGGAGCTCCCCTTTCCATTTGTTCCAGCAACGTGAATCGATTTGAATTTTCGTTCGGGGTTCCCGATCGCATGGCAGAGACTTATCGTATTTGTTAAATCTGCTTTATATGCAACAGCACCTACCCGCTGAAACATGGGGAGGTTCTTATAAAGATAATCCAGTGCCGACTGATAGTCTTCAAACATAAGACCGCGAAATTAGCAGGACTGTGATGAAATAAAAAAGCCATCACAGGGATGGCTTTCTACAAGAAACTTGAATGTTTTATTTGCCAAGCTTAAAGAGCTTATATCCCAAGGAAATTTGAATAACCTGATTTTTAAAGTAAACCGGAGAAGACGAAGTAGTTGCTTTAAATTCCACATCAGTTAAGGCGAAATTATAACGCGCATCCAAAGTGACACCAAACGGCAAATCCCAACCAATACCAGCAGCAACAGCCATATCATAGTTTTTGTCAAAATAGCTTTTTACGTCCTGAGTAGTCTTAACACCTGCTGTTGTTGACACCAACTCTGAAGCTGTAAGAAAACCAAACTGCGGTCCTAGCTGCAAATTTAGCCCACCTGCTAAGTATAGCTTTAGCAAAATGGGAACATTAATGTAATCGAAATTGGCTTCAACACTAGAGGTGTTTGCTGTGAAGTTAGCTCCTTGCTTAGAAAACAAGATTTCGGGTTGAATGCCAATCTTTGTTAGCTTGAAAAGAGTAAAAATTCCAGCATGATAGCCAGTTTGATTTTCAATGTTTGATGCACCCTGGCTTATGTCAAGTTTAGACAGATTCAGTCCACCTTTAAGGCCAACTGCAACCTGTACTTGTCCGTAAGACATCACGCTGAAGATTAAAAGACCAAGCGACATTAGAATACTTTTTTTCATAGGATTTTTATTTAATAAGACAAAGCTAATGAAATAGTTGTACTTCAAAATGGGTTACTTTCCTATGTAAACTTGTATGCCTGCCTTTAAAAAGAGATTGCCATTAGTAGTTTTATTGCCCGAATCATTTTTAACATAGTTAGTTCCATATCCCACTTGAGGTTCAATCGCAACGTGTTCATTTAACATGTAGGCATATCCTACGGCCAATGACCAACCGGAATTTTTAAGGCTAGCTGTTGATCCATTTGTGCCCTCAATTTTAGTTTTACTTGAGCCTAGTTCGAAGGTTGTCTGTCCAAAAAACTTATTTATATAATAACGGGCAAAAGGCGAAAAACTAATGTCACTGGATGACAACCCACCCGCTGTACTTCCTGAAGGAGCTTTAAAGTTGCTATGGCTTAATGAGAGCCCAGCCCCGGCTGCAAAATTATCGACTATAAAATACCCAACCTGAGGGAAGAAACTTATCGAACTTGATTTATAAGAAATTCCGCCATTGCTATAAGAATTGAAGTTGGTACTGAAACTTCCACCCGTTAGAATTTTGCCTTTTGTGAATTGGGCAAAGCTTGCAGTGCAGATGCGAAATAAAATTAAAAGTGTTGCGCATATTTTTTCCATAACTTAATTTGTTTGATTTGAATCTGTCATTAAACTAGAATTACTTCCTAACGAATTGACACGTCAAATGTTGTGCCATGCCATTTAGTTTTGCTGATATGGCTGACGTTTTCAATACCATCAAAGATTGGAAAACCGACCGAAGGCTTTCAAATTTATCCCGGATTTCATGATTTTTCACAAATGTAGTGTACCTTGAAAATCAATTATACCCACAATGATTAAACTTAATCAGGAAATAAAACCGTCAGATCTTACTTCTAAACTTGAACGGTTCTGGGCACTGTCCGGAGAAAAAATAATCCTGATTGAAAAAAATTACGACACCAATAAAGGCTCTCCTGTCTTCACGGTAGCCAGTAAATATTCAACACGTGGGTGGACAGAGTGGACACAGGGTTTTCAATACGGATCGGCCATTTTGCAATATGATGTAACAGGAGATAAAAAAGTTCTGGAATCTGCCAAAAGAAAAACGGTGGAAGTTATGGCGCCTCATGTGAGCCATATTGGAGTGCATGATCATGGCTTTAATAATGTAAGTACCTACGGAAACCTGCTCAGGCTCATGAAGGAAGAAAAGCTTGAATTCAATGAGTGGGAAAAGAATTTTTATGAGTTGGCTCTTAAAGTTTCCGGGGCTGTGCAGGCAAGTCGATGGACTTCCATCAAGACTGGAGGGTTTATTCATTCCTTCAATGGTGCTCATTCTTTGTTTGTTGATACTATTCGCTCATGCCGCGCATTGATAGTAAGTCATAGCCTGGGTCACATCTTTCAGGCGGAGGGTGATATTAAAATCGATTTATTGGATCGTGCCATACAGCACATGAAGGCTACTGCCGATTACTCTGTATATTATGGAGAAGGCCGCGACTCTTATGATGTTCGCGGAAGAACAGCGCATGAAAGTGTTTTTAATGTGAAAGATGGAAACTTCCGTTGTCCAAATTCTCAACAAGGTTATACAGGCTTCTCCACCTGGACACGTGGTCTTGCGTGGGCAATGTGTGGGTTTGCTGAGGAACTTGAATGGTTAGATACAGTTGACGAATATTCATTGAAAACCCTGGGTGGAAAAGAAAATATATCAGCCTTTATGATAAAGGCTGCCAAAGCAACCTGCGATTTTTATATTGAGCACACTCCTACTGATGGCATTCCCTATTGGGATACAGGTGCCCCAGAACTTTACAAAATAAAAGACTACCTCGATAAGCCAGCCGATCCGTTTAACACATTTGAACCTGTGGATAGTTCAGCGGCAGCAATTGCCGCACAAGGGTTGTTGCGCTTAGGCAAATATCTTCAAGGCAAAAATGATAAAGCAGGACAGCAATACTGGCAAGCGGGGCTTACTGTTTTGAATACTCTTCTTGAC
>JAYVBN010000535.1:0-3976 GCA_043750455.1 Bacteroidia bacterium
GACCACCAGCGGCTGGCGCATCACCTCTAGGAGTTACATTTTCTTCGGTGCAAGAGGTAAATGTTGCAAAGCTTGTGACCACAAGGATGAGGGTGTAGACTAATTTTTTCATGTTTGTTTGGGTTATAAGGTTTTTTTTGGTTTCGTTTATTTAACTTGTTTGCAAATATTCTATAAGTGAGAATAACTTTTTCATGTAATAAATTCTGGAAATTACCCGTGTACCAAATATTTATTAAAAAAGTATATAGAGGAACAGGGTTGATAGTCATACTACTGTCAACTTTTTCACTACAGGCTCAAAAGATTGATTCATTAAAGTCCCTGCTCACCACTTCTTCAGGCCTTGCCAAATATGAGGTTCTCTTTGCCTTGGCCTACGAGTATTCCGATGTGGATGATTCCCTTTCATTTATATATGCGGAGGATTTATTTGCGCTTGCTAATGAGATGGGTGATTCAAGCCTTATAACCAAAGCAGGTAGAATTAAAGCTGGACAGTTGCGAAGAATTGAAAGATTAAATGAAGCCATTCAATTGGCTCAGACTGTGCTTCAAATAGCCAGGCGCCAAAACAACATCCCTGAGATAAAACTATTATTAAATTCAATGGCCATATCACATACGTTAATGGCGCAATATGATAGTGCGCTAAAATATAATTTCGAATCCCTTATTATTCGTGAAGCGGAGGACAACAAGCCAGATATAAGTATTGCGTTAAACAACATTGGCCTGATTTATTATAAGCTTCAGGATTTTCATAAATCGATCGAATATTACAATCGGGCTTTGGTCTTAAAGAGGGAAGTCAACGATCAACACGATCTGGATCGACTATTGATAAATCTGGGCCTCTGTTATAATTCACTGAGTAGGTATCAGGATGCCAAAGACTACTTTAATGAAGCACTTTCTATTTGTAAAGATGCATGTTCAGATCAGATTAAGTTGGAAAGCGAAATTGGATTGGGTATTTCCTATTTTAGCGTAGAGGATTTTTCGGAAGCTTTGGTTCATTTTGAGAAGTCGTATGTGGTAGCTAAGAAGATTGGGAGTTCAAGATATCAAGCCGAGAATTTAAATTATTTAGCTAGGATTTATAGATATAATAGAGATTATACAAAAGCAGCTGAAATGTTCAAGGAAGCTGAAAAATTATCAGCGGATAAGGCATACAATTCCTCTTTGCTTGATACGTACAGATATTTTTCGGAGCTATTCACCGAAACTAATGATTTTAAAAATGCGTCTCTGTACCAATCAAAGTATATCACTTTAAACGAAAGTATTTACAGCGAGGCTTTAATAAAAAATCTGACCAAAGTTCAATCCGATTACGAGGAGCGCGAGAACATAAAAACAATTGCTGAAAAAAATGAAGTACTCCGGTTGAAAGAGGAGGTGATAAGTCGTCAGAGACTGCAAGGCATCTTTATTTTTGCAATTACTCTTTTGATTTTGGGTTTGGCCACTGCTTTATTGTGGGCTGGAAAACTTCAGCGAAAGGCTAATCGGTTATTGGCAGACTCCAGAGCCAATCTCGCAAAGAAAGTGGATGAACGCACGGCCGAGTTGCTGCATGCCAATAAGGAACTCGATCACTTCATCTATAAAACTTCTCATGATATTCGCGGGCCGCTGGCCACCTTCAAAGGCCTTTGCGTAATTGCCCGTACGGATATCAAGGATCCCGTAGGTCTTGATTTAGTAAAAATGCTGGATTTGACAGCTGATAAAATGATATCAATTTTGAACCGGCTTCTGATCGTAAATACAATAAATACAACGGAACTGAAGCCTGAATTAATAGATATCCAGGCTTGCATAGATGAGGTTTTGGCAAAAGAGGAAAAGAAAGGATTACCACCAAGATTACTTTTCAAGAGTGACATCGATAAGAATGTTGTGCTGAATTCTGATAAAGCCCTATTGGTAATTGTTCTTGAAAATCTCATAGATAACAGTATTAAATTTTGCGATCAATCAGACCGCGTTGACCCATTTGTTGATGTAAAGTTCAGTCAGGAGGGTGATTCTGTTTTATTTACGATTACAGATAATGGTATTGGCATAGATGAGGTTAGTAAGCAAAATATTTTTCAGATGTTTTTTCGGGCTTCAGAACGATCCCAACCTGGAGGAATAGGATTATATCTATCAAGGTTAGCGACAGAAAAGCTTGGAGGAACTATTGAACTAGTTCCAATGCCCGGAAAGCTTACGCGCTTTTTTGTTAGGATCCCAAATAACCTTGCTGAAAAGACTCAGAGCAAAGAGCCTAAAAATGCCTATCAGTATACTTAATTTTCAAAGCCAATCACCATCTTTGCGCCTCAACTTTTCAGTGATTGAGATTTTTAGGTCTTTATGAGCAAACCATCTGTTTTTAAACGATACACCGTTACCTCTGCTTTGCCTTATGCCAACGGACCAAAGCATATCGGCCATCTGGCAGGTGCTTATATACCAGCTGATGTATATGTTCGCTATCTCAGACTTTCCGATAAGGATGTGGTCTATGTTTGTGGAAGTGATGAACATGGAACGGCTATCCCTAATCAGGCCTTAAAGGAGGGGTCAACATCCAGGGCAATCATTGACAAGTATCACGCTCTTATTAGAGATTGTCTTTATCAGTTTGGTATTTCGTTTGACGTTTATCACCGCACAAGCGACCCCATTCATCATCAGACCTCACAAGAATTCTTCCTGAATCTTTACAATAAAGGATTGCTCACTGAAGAAACTTCTAAGCAGTATTTTGATGAGGAAGCGAAGGCATTTCTAGCAGACCGCTATATAATAGGCACCTGCCCTAAGTGCGGTCATACAAATGCATATGGAGATCAATGTGAAAAATGCGGATCAACCTTAAGCCCTCGTGAACTTATAAATCCACGATCGACTTTGTCGGGTAAGCCACCCATATTGAAAGCTACAAAGCACTGGTATCTGCCGCTTCAGGATCATGAAGCGTGGTTACGAAAGTGGATTTTGGATTCGCACAAAAATGATTGGAAGACAAACGTATATGGCCAGTGTAAATCATGGATCGATGCTGGCCTTCAGCCACGGGCAATGACGCGCGATTTGGATTGGGGAATAAAAGTACCCTTGCCAGATGCAGAGGGCAAAGTGTTATATGTTTGGTTTGATGCACCCATTGGATATATCTCGGCTACACGTGCCTTGTTTCAGGAATTAAGTGATGGAAAAAAAGAATTCTCTTCACCTCAACGCGATTTTGGAAAGGTAGATAAAGACGGTTGGAGAAAATATTGGGAGGACAAGGAGACAAAGCTGATTCATTTTGTGGGTAAGGATAATATTGTTTTTCATTGTATCATCTTCCCTGTGATGTTGCATAGTTCAGATCAATTTATTGTACCAGATAATGTTCCGGCAAATGAATTTATGAACCTGGAGGGGGATAAGATGTCCACTAGTAGGGGATGGTCGATTGAGATGCATGAATATCTGGCAGACTTTCCTGATAAGCCTGATGTACTTCGCTATGCTATGCTCACTAACCTTCCTGAAGCCAAAGACAGTGAATTTACCTGGCGGGATTTTCAGGCTAAGAACAACAATGAGCTAGTTGCTATTTTTGGAAACTTTGTGAACCGGGCACTGGTACTCACGCAGAAATACTTTGAGAATAAAGTCCCAACTCGTGGTGTCCTTCAGGAGGTGGATGTAAAAGCACTTAGCTCTTTAAAGGCATTTCCCGGCTTGATAGAAACTTCTATTGAACAATACCGCTTTCGCGAGGCAACTGCGCACATGATGGACCTTGCCAGGCTAGGCAATAAATATTTAGCTGAAACAGAACCCTGGAAATTGGCTAAGACTGATTTGCCCCGGGTGGGAACGGTATTAAATATCGCTTTGCAGATCGCAGCCAATCTTGCCGTTGTTTGCGAACCTTTCCTTCCCTTTACTTCGCGAAAACTGAAAGACATGTTGACGCTTA
>JAYVBN010000536.1:0-9636 GCA_043750455.1 Bacteroidia bacterium
TAAGAAAACTGATATCCAAGGTCGTGTGAGCCAGATCAAAGCGCAAATCGATGTAACTACATCTGATTACGATAAAGAAAAATTACAAGAGCGTCTTGCTAAACTTTCTGGTGGTGTTGCGATCCTGTACATCGGAGCAGCCACTGAAGTTGAAATGAAAGAGAAGAAAGACCGTGTGGATGATGCATTGCACGCAACCCGCGCTGCAGTACAAGAAGGTATCGTCCCTGGTGGTGGTGTGGCTTACATCCGAGCGATCGAAGCGCTGAAAGATTTGAAAGAACTTGACCTGGCCAATGAAGATCAGGCAACAGGTGTTAACATCGTTCGTCTTTCACTTGAAGCTCCATTGAGAGTTATTGCTGAAAATGCTGGTCAGGAAGGATCTGTTATCGTGAACAAAGTACGCGATGGCAAGAAAGACTTTGGATACAATGCCCTTGAGAATAAGTTTGAAAATTTCTTCGATGCAGGTATTATCGATCCAACAAAAGTAACTCGTCTTGCATTAGAAAACGCAGCATCTATTGCAGGCTTACTTTTAACTACTGAAGCGGTTGTTTCTGAGATTGCTGAAGAGAAAGAAGCTCCACAAATGTCAGGTGGTGGCGGTGGAATGGGTGGAATGATGTAATATCGAAATTAATTGAATGAGAAGGCCTTGCCAATTTGGTGAGGCCTTTTTTTTGTCATAGTTGATTCTGGATGCTTGATTCTGGCATTCAGAGTCTCTAGCTTCAAGAATCCAGCATCCAGCATCATTTTATTCATACTTTTTTAATAATTTGGCAGACCAATATTTTACAATCCTATGGTAATTCACAAGTCCTTCAATGATTTTGTACTGTTTTTATACGTACACATGGCAAATTCCGATGGCGAATCGCATGACTTGGAAAAAGGGGTGATTCTTGGAAAAATGACCAAGTTATTTCCACCAGAAAGCAATCTTGATACCTTATTTGAGGACGCCTTAAAGCAATATAGAAGTACTGATAAAAGCACTGTGATCGAAATCATTCGTGCCACATTCAAACATTTTGATCAGGTAAAGTTTGCTCAGAAATACAAAGTCTATACCGATATGTATGACATTATTAATGCCGATGGAAAAGTCCACGAATCAGAAACCAAAGCCTTAAAAGAGTTGAAACAGATTATTGACATCGGAGCCGAAAAAAACCAATAGAAATTACTTCTTATAATTTTAAGGCCAGTGTTCACTGGCCTTTTCTAATCAATCAGATTTCCTATTGCCTATTCGATACAACATAGTTGCCATTGCAGCAAAGAAAAGTACTCCAAGGATAGCATAGCCGTTTGCTCCCAGAAGATTAGTTAAACCATGCTCTGCACTTATATCTTTCATTCTATTGAAGACATTCTCGTTTACTGAAAGTAGAGCTACAACAACACCAGCCAAAGCACCACCAGCAATCAAACCTGTTGCAAACAAACTTCCTCTGCCCAAATCATCGTCAGCTCTTACCTCGCCCCTTTTCTCTGCTTTCCAATCTATCAATCCTTTTATTGCACCGCCAATAAAAATTGGAAGCGTAGTAGATAATGGTAAATACAAACCTATCGCAAAAGCTAATGCTTTAATGCCACATAGTTCAACCATGACAGCAATGAAAACGCCAACAATTACAAACTGCCAATCGAGGTTAAAAGATAAAATACCTTTTGCTAAAGTTGCCATCAAAGTAGCCTGAGGAGCAGGATAACGCTCACTGCCAATACCATGAACAATTCCTTGCGCGGCCATATCAACCGTTGGAGTATCAAGTACTTTCACCACAACACCAATAGCAATTGAAGAAACGATAGCTCCAATAAATAAAGCTAGCTGTTGATACTTTGGTGTGGCTCCTATAATATATCCGGTTTTTAGGTCTTGAGATGTTCCTCCTGCATTGGCAGCGGCAATACAAATCATTCCACCCACTACTAATGCTAATGGTTCATAGAGTTTCCCACTCCATCCCACGGCAGTGAAAATAAGGCAAGTGCCCATTAAGGTAGCGATGGTCATTCCTGAGATAGGACTATTGCTTGATCCAACGAGTCCTACAATTCTACTGGCTACCGTTACGAAAAAGAAACCGAAGATAATGATGAGAATACCTATTAATGCCTTTTGAAGTATACCATCCCCAGGAATTCCAGGAAGGACAGTCATTAATACAACCAATGCAATGCTCCCAAAAATTACCACCTTAAATGAGAGATCACGCTCGGTGCGCAATATGCCACCTTCACTTTTTTCTTTTAAAGAAGCTACACTGTCGCGAAAAGAACCGATGATAGTCGGTATAGTTTTAATCAACGTAATGAATCCACCAGCAGCTACTGCACCTGCACCTATCTGGCGTATGTAGGCGAAGTACAGAGCACTAGAAGGATTCGCGAAAGTCTTAGAGACAGGATCCCATCCTCCCTTGCCTCCGGCTGTATTGATGTCTGTAAGATAGCCAAGCGTTACGAGCTGGTTAGCAACTGCATCAAATGGCACCAACGTAGATAACAATGGAATGATTGCCCACCAAGCTAATACAGAGCCTGCTACTAAAACTCCTCCAATTTTTGGTCCGATGATATATCCAACACCTAAATACTCAGGAGTAATCTCTCCATTGGTTGTAGCTGAAGGCCAGAACTTGTTGAACTGACTTGTAACATAAGCAGGAGTTTCAGCAATAACATGAAATACTTTTTGAAGGATAGCATAGCCCAAAGCAATACCCATTCCCATAAAAGCTGTGGCAGCAAATACTCCACCCTTTTCTCCAGCTTGCAATACCGATGCACAGGCTGTTCCTTCCGGGTAAGGCAACGTTCCATGCTCTTTCACTATCAACGACCTGCGAAGTGGAATCATCATTAATGTTCCCAGCATTCCTCCAAATGCCGCAAGTATCAGAATGGTGAGGTAATCAAAATAGCTTTCGCCTACACTAACCCCATTATCACCTGGTGATAGAAATAGAAACCCAGGCAACGTAAACACAACTCCGGCAGCAATAGATTCTCCAGCAGAGCCTGTAGTTTGTATAATGTTGTTTTCAAGAATGGTCGTCTTTAAGAACTTTCGTCCTAAAGTGATTGCAATTACTGCTATGGGAATAGATGCTGAAACTGTAAGCCCTGCTTTCAAGGCAAGGTAAACTGTGGAGCATCCAAAGAGAATTCCGAACAGCGAACCAAACACAATAGACTTAACGGTAAACTCTGCAATATTTTTCTCGGCTGAGATGTAGGGCTTAAATTTTTCCAGTGCTTCCATAGACAATTTAAGTTTAAGAATTAGAAATTAAATTTTAGCGAACATCACTCATTAGTTTTCTAAGTGGTTTATTGAATAACATTACAACCACTCCGGATATAAGCATCGCTAGTACCACTCCTTGAAAGAGATCAACCAATAATTGGGGATTAGCTGTGATGGATGCATCATCAAATTCACCTGAAAATAACCCCGCAACCAGATTGCCTAGGGCAAGGGACATAAACCAAATTCCCATCATCTGGCCAACCAATCTTTTTGGGGAAAGTTTTGAAACTGCGCTTAAGCCAATCGGATACAAGCAAATCTCACCAAATGTGTGAAAGATATAAGTGAATATTAGCCATGTTGGAAGTGCCTTGCTCCCAGCCACAATGATCATTGAGCCCCCCATCATCACAGCATAGCCTAAGCCCATGAATATCAGACCTAACGAAAGTTTGATGGGTGTTGAAGGATTTAGATTTCTTTTTGCAAGCCAAATCCATAGCCAGGCAAACAAAGGCACAAAGATGATTACTGCACCAGCAGGTACAACCTGAAACCAGCCCGAAGGGAACTCAAAATTTCCTATAAATCTGTCGGTGTAGCGATCTGCAAATAATGTGAGCGATGATCCTTGCTGTTCATATCCGAAATAAAACATGGAGGAGGCAAGGAAGAACATCGCGATGACTTTTACCTTGTCTTTTTCACTTTTATCTAGTTTCTCAAAAAGTAAGATATACCCAAAATAAAGGATAACACTTCCACCAATCAAATACAATGACACCTTGGCAATCGTAACCGGATTAATGGTGATGATTCGTGTTAACAAAAGCGACATTACTAAAATCAGTAATGCGCCAAAAGCTATCAAGCCTATCCTGAAGTTCTTTTCTTTTTTCAATTGTAAAATAGGGTCAGAAAGCTTAGCTGGCTCAAGTCCTGCCATTCCCAAATTCTTTTCTGTCAGTTTATATTGAATAACACCAAACAGCATCCCAATACCAGCAGCAGCAAACCCGTAATGCCAATTGATGTTTTCACCCAGATAGCTTGTAATAATTGGCGCTACAGTGGCACCAATGTTAATACCCATATAAAAAATTGAGAAGCCTGAATCACGCCTCGCCTGATCTGTTGAAGAATATAATTCCCCCACAAGACTGCTGATATTTGGCTTGAGTAGACCTGTACCCATCACAATAAATAGCAAGCCGGTAAAAAATGTTTCAGTGAATGGAAAGGCCAGGCAAAAATGGCCGATTGTTATTAGGCATCCGCCATAAAAAACAGATTTTCTTAAACCAAAGAATTTATCTGCAAGCCAACCTCCTGGCAATGCCAGTAAATAAACAAACATGGTGTACAATCCATATACCGCGCCACCAGTTTTTTCATCCAACCCCATACCTCCTTCTTCCACTGCGGCCACCATGAACAGCAACAGCAGAGCGCGCATGCCATAGAAACTAAAGCGCTCCCACATCTCTGTAAAAAATAAAGTAGCAAGACCGCGTGGGTGACCGAAGAAGGTTTTATCAGAATTCATGGTCGGCAATAAGGTATTAGGTATTGAAAAGTAGGCTTATTAATCCATTTTGACAACCTCAATTTCAAAACCTTCAGTTGCTATTGCCTCATAAAAAAACCTTGTTCTAATTTGCAGAACAAGGCTTTTTTGATTTTTTATAGATTAGTCCATCTCAGGCTCTACACTCCACTTCGCTGGAGATCGCCAGAGACTTGATAATAGAAGCTCGCGCATAAAGATGAATTCCTTTGGGAGTCTATCGTACATACGTTCAAATAATTCGGCATGTTCTGAGAGTTCTTTCTTCCAAGCTTCACGATCGATCTGCATAATAGATTCAAACTGTTGCTTGGTAAAATCTAAGCCTTTCCAATCGATGTCATCATAATGCGGCATCCAGCCAATAGGGCTTTCCACTGCATTTGACTTGCCTTGAATTTTTTCGACAACCCATTTTAGGATGCGCATGTTTTCGCCAAATCCTGGCCATAGAAAATTTCCATTCTCATCTTTACGGAACCAGTTCACTCCGAAGATGCGAGGAGGATTTGGGATGTCACGACCAAACTGTAGCCAATGGTTGAAGTAATCGCCCATGTGATAACCACAGAAAGGAAGCATAGCGAATGGATCTCTTCGCACTTTTCCGATCTCACCAAAAGCCGCTGCCGTAGTCTCAGAGCCCATAGTGGCTGCTAAGTAAACTCCGTAGTTCCAGTTGTGTGCTTGATAAATTAATGGAATCGTTGAGCTTCTTCTTCCTCCAAAAATAAACGCACCAATTGGCACACCGTTAGGATTTTCCCAATTAGAATCTATACAGGGTGACTGAGAAGCAGGCACTGTAAAACGTGAATTAGCATGTGCGGCAGGTTTGCCAGATGCTGGATCCCACTTTTGGCCGCGCCAGTCAATTAAATTCTTAGGTGGTTCCTTTGTCATTCCTTCCCACCACACATCACCATCTTCTGTTATAGCAACGTTAGTAAAGAGTGTATTCTTGGCAATCGTTTTCATGGCGTTAGGATTGCTCTTCATGTTTGTGCCAGGAGCAACACCAAAGTATCCTGCTTCTGGGTTAATGGCGAACAGCTTTCCATCTTTGCCAGGTTTTATCCATGCAATGTCATCGCCCACGGTGGTTACTTTCCAACCTTCAAATTCCTTGGGCGGAATGATCATAGCAAAGTTTGTTTTACCGCAGGCGCTTGGAAAAGCTGCTGCAACGTATGTTTTTTCTTTGGTCGGACTTTCTACTCCAAGAATTAACATGTGCTCAGCCAACCAACCCTCCTCTTGTGCCATTGAAGATGCTATGCGCAAGGCAAAACATTTCTTTCCTAGTAGTGCATTGCCGCCATAGCCAGAGCCATAGGATACTATTGATCTCTCTTCCGGATAATGAACAATATATTTAGTTGTTGGATTGCATGGCCATTTTGTATCAGGCTGGCCAGGTTGCAAAGGTGCCCCTGAAGTATGAAGACATTTTACATACTCTCCATCTGATCCAAGAACATCCATGACTTTCTTACCAACGCGTGTCATGATGTGCATGTTGACAACCACGTATTCTGAATCTGTTATCTCTATTCCAATATGTGAGAGAGGTGATCCAATTGGCCCCATACAGAATGGGATGACGTACATCGTTCGGCCTTTCATGCAACCCTCCAGAAGCTTGTTAAGTGTTTGTTTCATTTCGCGAGGTTCAACCCAGTTGTTGGTTGGCCCTGCATTTTCCTTTTTGCGACTACAAATAAAAGTGCGATCCTCTACCCTTGCCACATCACTTGGATCAGAAAAACAAGCGAAGCTATTGGGTCTTTTTTCTTCGTTAAGGCGAATGAAGGTTCCTTTCTCAACGAGCAGATTGCACATTTCATCATATTCAGCTTTAGAACCATCGCACCACCGTATTTGGTCTGGTTTACATAATTCGGCAGTTTGATTGACCCAAACCAGCAAATCGTTGTGCTTCAGGCTATAGTTACTGGTTGCATTAAGAGATTTTGTCATTGTCATAAATGGTCGAATTATTTCCTTTTTCTGGGGCAAAAATAATCCAAAAACACCGAAAAAGAAATGATTCAAACGATTGCGGAAGTTGATTTTTTCACATATTGGAATATGATTTTTACCAGCTGTGAATACCTGAAAAAGGCTTGATACTGGCTTACATCAAACCCTTAATCCATTCGTATGCAGCCTGCTGATTAGAGAAAACTCCGAGGTGGAC
The DNA here is from genome assembly GCA_043750455.1 of Bacteroidia bacterium. Classification (GTDB taxonomy): domain Bacteria; phylum Bacteroidota; class Bacteroidia; order Cytophagales; family Cyclobacteriaceae; genus ELB16-189. Next base: position 7,042 of record JAYVBN010000536.1, read on the forward strand.
ATTTAGGTTATTGAACTTTTCTTCGGCATCCATTTTAAACTTCTCCATGGGGAAATCGGCAAAGATATTTTCGCCAAGAATTACAGCGTGAATAGTTACGCCAGCCTCACGAAAGAGTACTTCTTCCCAGGTGTTTTCCAACCACTGCTCCACTTCTTGGCTCAGTTCACCAAGAAGTTTAGTGTCGGCAAGCCACGCCAGGTTTTTATAGGATTTTTTTAGATCACGATACAGCTTAGCAAGTTCAATGAGACCGTTTTCAAATTGCTCATCAGTTGGCTCTTTTGTCCATCGATGACGAAGAACCGGAACCGAATCGTCCAGTTCGCAAACCACTAAATCGTTTTGATAAACATTGATGATCATAAAATAGCAACCGTTACACCAAATTTATGGAAGTTAATAAGAATACTTATTCAAGACAACACGTTAGCTTTAAGCTGAAAGCTTTCGGCTTAAAGCCTTTTAAAACTCCACTCTATAAGCAATCACCGGAATAATTCCCACTTGATACTTCGTTTTTACGGTTTGCAAATAGGTGTCGAAATAATGATAGGCAATATTTTGGGTATTAAATAAATTCTGAATATCCAGTGAGAAGGTCCGTGTATATCCTGGTTTGTTCTTTCGCCAGCTCAGGCGCAAATCCGTGCGAAAGTAATCTGGTAACTGAACAGAGTAGCCATTGAAATAATTGTACTGTGTACTACCAACACTAGAAGATAAAGCTACATCAATTGGTGCTTCGCGCAAGCCTCCTAAATAAAGCACCCGCGTGTTAATACCAAACGTATTTCGCTTCTTCTGCCACTCCTTCCCCATCAGGAAGCTACTGGTAAACCTTCCACTAAACCGCGTATAAAACTCCTTCGCATTATATTCCGACCTATAGAGAGATCCACTAACCATAAAATATACCTGATTGTAATATCTTTTTTCGACTAAGGCATCTACCCCATAATTTAAGCCTTTGCCATTGCTCTGGAGATTGATCCTCGAAAAATCTTCCAACTGGTTCAAGGTCGAATAACGAATGTCAGCAGCTTCAACCGGAACATTCATCAGGCGATGGTAGTACACATTCGAAACTAAACGAAGATCTTTTGAAAAAGTATGCTTAAACTCGGCTGCATATTGGTGTGCCTTGGTGAGTCCTAAATTTTGATTTCCAACTTGAAGATACGTTTGTATCTGTTGCCACTGCCCTGTCAATCCATACGACAATGTCATTGACCCTTTTGGTAGTACACGAGCCAAACTCATTCTGGGTTCGAGTGAAGAGGTTTTGTTATAAGTAAAGTTCACATAGCGCAGACCTGCATTAAATTTCCATAAACCAAAATTCTGAGACCATGCCGCATACGGTTGCCACATCATACCTGTAACTCTGCCATCTACATTCGGATAAAAAGTATCGAAGTATAATGGAGTCACAGCGGTTGACACTAGTTTATTATCAAGATGATTGGCCGTGATGCCCGTCTCCAGCGTTCCATTTGGACCCAGTTTATAGAGGGCTTTCAAAAAACTAGAGAATAGCATTTTATCATTCGAGTATTTATCTGAGAAGACATAAGCATAGGGTACAGAAAGTAATTCACTTTGAGAGTTACGCACTTGCGATTGACCTGAATACGATCCACCAATACTTAAACTAAGTTTCTCGTAAGACTTGAATTGATTTACAAACCCAAGGCCATAGACCTTACCATCGTAATCTATGGTGTTGTGATCTTTTTGCTCCTCCCACTCATCCGCTGGCTTGGCATTGAATTTATTAGAACTCAATCCACCAAAACCAAACACAGAGAGATTCCCTCCCTTTTTTTGCTGTTGATCTAAATGGAATGAAAAATCCTGAAAATTAATTACCTCGCCACTAAAGTCCACGCCAAACTGAGAAAGTAAACCAACAGTTGAATAACGGTAATTGGCAATAAAGGAAGTACGTTTATCCTTATCAATAGGGCCTTCCGCAGCTATATCCAATCCAATAAGACTGGCCTGTGCCGTGTATTGCATTTTGCTCTTACTGCCTGCCCGCAACTTCATATCCATCACCCCGGAAAGAACATTTCCATAATTAGCGGGTAGCGCTCCTGAATAAAAGTCTGTTCGATCAAGCAATTGAGCACTTAGAACATTCACACCTCCACCGTTGGCAACTGGTTTATCACTAAAGGTTCCTGCATTTGTTAAATGGTTTGGACTTACAATATCGAGCCCTTGCAACCTCCAAAGTATTCCGTTAGGTGAATAGCCTTTAACTACGATTGAATTTGCCTGATCATTCGTAGCCACAACACCTGGATAGGATGTAGCCATTCGCACGGGATCAAAAAAATTGGCTGGTACCCTCATGGATTTTTCCATCGAAATGGAGGTAACGCCAGCTGGTTCTTCATAAGTGGTTGCCCTGATTTCAACTTCTTGCAATACTGTCGAAGATTCAACCAGACTTGCATTTATAATGGATTCCTTTCCTGAGATAACAAGAAGCTCATCTTCAAATGAACTGAATCCCGTAAAAGAAATGGAAACCTTATATCTGTCTGGATTAACATTCAGAATTTGGAAATTACCAAGAGAATCAGT
>JAYVBN010000537.1:0-3157 GCA_043750455.1 Bacteroidia bacterium
TTTCCACAATTTTAAAAAGAAGGTAAGCGTAAATGTACTGTAAATAGGAAGTTCAAGCAATAGAGATCAACTCGAATTTTAATAGCACTAACCCTGTGATTCATAGTCACTACCAGTTTGCTACAGTGGCATTAAAAATATCCGTCAGTATCTGATCAAATATTTTTTTTTCAAGATCCTCCTGCACATTGGTCAATATTTCTGTGTTTGGGAAATCCGCATAAAAAGTAAATGTTCTGTCTTTAAAACTATTTTTTGGTTCCAAAGTGTCCACATAACTCATCTTAACCGAAATGGTAAGCCTTGTGAGCGCTGCTGCATCGATGGTTTGGCTACCCGATGAAACAGGAGCTATCGGATTAATTCTATATTCTGAAATGGCACCGTCCACTTGAAGTTCACCGTTTTCTGGCACCACTTTCAAACTTGAATTTCGCTGGTAATAATCTTTAAGTTTGTTGGTAAAGTTTTGCGATACGTTAGCTGGAGCCAGATCTGTGTTGTTAAAAAACTGCTCTACCGTAATGGTCTTCGCTGCCGTGGAAGCGCCAGAAAAAGAATAGATTCCGCAGCCGCTTAGGAAGGTCAAACCAATTATCGACAGGCTCAAAGCCAGAAGACGCAAACTGCAAGCTACTTGCCGAATGTTAGAAATGAACATCCTATTGTCAGAAGCCAGAAGCCAGAAGCTCGAAGCTTTTGTACTATTCTTCAAGTTCGTATTGTTTGATTTTTCGGTACAAGGTTCTTTCGGAAATACCCAAATCCCGTGCTGCGTATTTCCTTTTGTTATTATTCTTGCTCAGTGCTCGAAGTATTAATTCTTTCTCCTTTTTCTCAATTGAAAGAGAATCATCTTCCGATTCATGCGAAATATCCTGAACCTCTTCGCCTCTGTTTACCGGTTTGGAATCAGATGATTCTGAAGAGATATTGAAAACAACGGGCTCATTGTTGGTTGATGTATCTATTTTACTTTCGACATCTTCAAAAAGTCCTGCATTATCTTTTACGATCTGAGCAGCTTTGGATGGATTGACAGCGCTCTCTAAAACGACTTTCTTAAGATCGTTCACATCCTTTCGCATGTCGAATAGAACCTTGTATAATATTTCGCGCTCGGAGATATTATCTTTCTCATTTAAACCGTGGTAAATAGCTGGAAGAGTAGACTCTTTTGGAAAATACTGTTGTAGCTTTTCACCATCAATCTCTTTGTGGTCGGAAGAAAGCACGGAAATTTGTTCCACCAGATTTTTTAGCTGTCGGATGTTCCCAGGGAAACGATATTTGATAAGAATTTCTTTAGCATCTTCCGTAAGAGAGATAGGCTTGACTTTATATTTTTCAGCGAAGTCTCCGGCAAATTTTCGAAACAATAATTCGATATCTTTACCTCGTTCGCGCAAAGCAGGAACAAAAATAGGAACAGTGCTTAGCCGATAGTATAAATCATCACGGAATTTTCCTTCCTCCACTTTTTGAAGAAGGTTGATGTTGGTAGCAGCTACCACCCTCACATCTGTTTTTAAGACCTTTGAAGATCCTACTTTTATAAATTCTCCATTTTCTAAAACCCGAAGTAAGCGCGCTTGAGTAGCCAGCGGCATTTCCCCGATTTCATCAAGGAAAATGGTGCCTCCGTTTGTAACTTCAAAATATCCTTTCCTGGCTTCGTGCGCCCCTGTGAAGGAGCCTTTTTCGTGACCGAAGAGCTCAGAATCTATTGTGCCCTCGGGTATTGAGCCACAGTTAATAGCTATAAACTGGCCGTGCTTCCGCGGGCTTAGGTGATGAATAATTTTCGAAAACGATTCTTTGCCGCTGCCACTTGCACCTGTTATCAAAACTGACATGTCAGTAGGTGCCACTTGCATCGCCACCCGAACAGCATGGTTTAGTTGTGGCGAATTGCCAATGATACCAAATCGCTGTTTTACACTAAGTATTTCTGAATCTGTTATCGCCATAATTAATTCACAATCTTTCCAATCAACGTTCCACTTGTGCAGTCTTCAATTAATACATTGACGTAATCGCCTTTCTTTTTATTTTCTTTCGGAAACACAGCAACACGATTTGCGGATGTTCTTCCTTGCAATTGATTTTCATTTTTCTTTGAAGTGCCTTCAATCAAAATTCGTTGTACGGTTCCAATGTCTTGTTTATATCGCAAGGCTGAAAGTGTACGTTGCTTTTTTATGATGTCGTCAAGCCTACTTTTTTTCACCTCTACAGAAATATCATCTGAATATTTTTTTTCTGCTAATGTGCCTGGCCTCTCCGAATAGAAAAACATATAGGAGTAGTCATATTGAACCAAGTCCATAAGGGAAAGCGTGTATTGGTGTACCTCTTCTGTTACTGTACAAAATCCGGCAATCATGTCAGAAGAGATTCCGCAATCATCTCCTAAAATTTCGCGAATGCGACTAATTCTTTCCAGATACCATTCGCGTGTGTATCCTCTGTTCATGAGCTCAAGAATACGGCTGTTGCCACTCTGTACCGGTAAGTGAATGTACTTGCAAATGTTTTCATGCTTTGCCATAGTATGAAGCACATCATCACTAATATCTTTTGGATGGGAAGTGGAGAAACGAATGCGAAGGTCAGCATTTACAATGGCCACCTGCTCCAGTAAATCCGCAAAAGTAATTACGTTCTTGACTCCTGTTTTTTCTAACCTTGCCTTGTTGTTTTCCAACTCGCTCCATTTGTAGGAGTCAACATTTTGCCCAAGAAGTGTTACTTCTCTAAATCCCTTTTTAAATAAATCTTTTGCTTCTGCTACAATTGAGTGCGGATCTCGGCTTCGTTCACGCCCACGGGTAAATGGCACCACACAAAAGGAGCACATATTGTCACATCCCCTCATAATAGATATGAAAGCGGTTACGCCATTTGAATTAAGTCGTACTGGACTAATATCGGCATATGTTTCTTCCCGCGATAGGAATGTATTTACCGCTTTATCACCATCATCAACTTGCGCAATTAATTTTGGAAGATCGCGATAAGCATCAGGGCCTGCTACGAGATCAACTATTTTTTCTTCCTCCAGTAATTTTGATTTTAACCGTTCGGCCATACAGCCAAGCACGCCCACTAAGAGCTCCGGCTTAAGTTTCTTAAAACCCTTTATGTGCGTGAGTCT
>JAYVBN010000538.1:0-3087 GCA_043750455.1 Bacteroidia bacterium
GTATAAACAAATGCTAGCATTAAAGAATTTCCTGTAATCAGATTTTTTTGAAGACGGTATGCTTCTCTGATTCTACGCTTAATCAAATTTCGGTCAACAGCTCGTTTAAAATTGCGTTTGGAAACGGAAATCAAAACCTGATTGACTTTATTCTCGGATTTTAAGTTGGGCAAGCTTAGTACACGAAATGGGTATAAATGAAAAGAGGAACCCTTTTCAAAGAGTTCCTTTATATGCTTTTCGCCAGCAAGTCTTTCTTCTTTCTTAAAAGAAAACTGTTTCCCCATGGAGATTAAAATTAATCCCTTTGAGGGAAGCGGGAAAGATTACTTATGCTTTAAGGTCTTTTCGTCAGAAACGGTAAGTTTCTTTCTGCCTTTTCTCCTGCGTGAAGCCAATACCCTGCGGCCGTTGGCAGTTGCCATTCTTTCGCGGAAACCGTGCTTGTTCTTTCTTTTCTTGCGGGAAGGTTGGAAGGTGCGTTTCATCGTCTTATCTGTTAATCCTTAATTTTTTTAAGGGCTGCAAAGATGCTCAGGATTTTTTTGATTTCCAATCGATGCTCTTCACTTATGGCCTTTTTTAGGCCTCACCCTGCCCTCTCCGGAGGAGAGGGTAAATGCAGACCAGTATGAAACAAGCGGTTTACCCTCATTTTTAGCTTGTTACTTCATAAACATTTGACTAGACGAGTTCCTTCAAAATCTTCTGCACCTGCTCGGTTTGAAGTCTCGGACCAAATTGTGACACCACTTTAGAAGAAGCTAAAGAAGCCAATTTTCCAGCTTCGGCAAAGCTATGGCCATGGGTGATGCCAAACATAAAGGTTCCGGCAAACATATCACCAGCTCCATTTGAGTCAACAGCATGAACTTTGTAAGGTTCTATTTGAATAAAGGTATCACCATCAAAAATTAATGCGCCATTTGAGCCTAAGGTCATCACGAAACGTTTAGCGATTTTCTTCAGCTTTTCGCGAGCTTCTTTTACATCGCTTGCACCTGTGAAAATCAAAGCTTCTTCTTCGTTACAGAAAAGGAGATCGACACTGGCGCCAACAATTTCTTCCATTTGGGTGGAGAAATATTTCACCATACTAGGGTCTGAGAAAGTCAGAGCCACTAAAACTTTGTTGTGTTCGGCCACTTTTTTTGCAGCTTTCATTGCCTCCAAACCTTTAGGACTGGCAACCAGATAGCCTTCGAGATAAATGTATTCGGAGTTTTTTATCGCTTCTTCATCAATATGTTCTGGCGAAAGGAAAGAACTTACACCTAAAAAAGTATTCATTGTTCGTTCCGCATCTGGGCTTGTCATCACCAAACAACGACCACTTTCTCCATCAGGACAATTTTCGTGTTTAAGATTGGTGTCAACACCATTGGCTTTTAAATCATCAAGAAAAAATTTTCCTAATTCATCTTTGGCTACCAGACAAGAGTAAAAACTCTTTCCACCAAACTGATTGATAGCCGTAACAGTATTACCTGCAGATCCACCGCCCGACATTTTACTCTTGTTCATGTCGATGGCTTTCATCAAATGCTGTTGGCGTTTTTCATCTACTAGTGTCATCACACCTTTCTCCACTTCATTCTTTGTAAAGAAGTCGTATTCTACTTCGGTGATGATATCTACGATGGCATTGCCGATGCCGTATACATTGTATTTCATATTTAAATTTTAGGTGGCAAAAGTAAATAAAAGATGCCGATGACTAGCCACTGAAATAGAAATTCTTGATTATGGAAATAGAAATGACTATCATCGAAAGTCAAATGAAAATTAGTAACCATATTTATTCCTAATGAAAAAGCTACTCTCTATCCTCTTTACAATTACTAGCCTTGGTGTTTCCGGTCAAATCACAATAATCAAGTGCGGTCAACTAATTGATGGAAAATCTGAAGTTTCATTAAACAAAAAGGCAATTGTCATAGAAGGTAATCTCATCAAGGAAATAATAGACTGGGATAAGATTCCAGCAAAAGCAAACCTAATTGACCTATCGACCAAAACTGTATTGCCTGGACTGATCGATTGCCATACACATGTGCTGCTGCAAGGCGATATCACTGCTGAAGAATATGATGCCCAATTATTAAAGGAAAGTATTCCCTACCGAACACTGCGCGCAAGCGTGGCGGCTAAAGTTGCTTTGATGAATGGCTTCACTACCATTCGCGATGTAGAAACAGAAGGCGCAATGTATGCCGATGTAGATATTAAAAAAGCTATTAACAACGGAGTGATTCCTGGGCCACGCATGTTTGTGTCAACCCGAGCCATTAATACCACCGGACATTATGGCATTGGTAATGGTGAATACAGTTGGGAGTTGCACATGCCAAAAGGCATTCAGGAAGTGACAGGCGCTGATGAAGCGAGAAGAGCAGTTCGCGAACAAATTAGTTATGGTGCTGACTGGATTAAAATCTATGCAGATAGAAGTTACTTTCGCAAAGATGACGGCTCATTTGGGAGTTTACGGAACTTCACGGACGAAGAAATTGAAGCGATCGCTGATGAAACGATTAAATCGAAAAGGATGCTCGCAGCTCATGCCATGACACCCGATGGAATTCTTCATGCCTTGAAGGCTGGGGCACGCACGATTGAACATGGCTCGGCTATGAATGAAGAATGTATGGATCTCTTTGTATCGAAAGGTGCCTTTTGGGTGCCAACACTTACTGTGATGGATTATGTTGCAGAAGAAAGAGCAAAATTAGGAGCTGTGAGCTATTTGCAAATGTATCAGGGAACTCAAGTAATCTTTAAAAAAGCATTGCAAAAGGGAGTTAAGATTGCTTTTGGTACGGATGCTGGTGGATTTGATTGGCACAAAATTCCGCAAGCTCGGGAGTTTAGCTTTTATGTAAAATATGGAATGACTCCTATGCAAGCCATTAAAACAGCAACTACCGTTGCAGCTGAACTCCTCAATAAGTCCGGGCAGCTTGGAGAAATCAGTAAAGGTGCTTACGCGGATATCGTTGCCGTTGAGGGAGATCCATTACAAAAAATTGAAGCAATGGAAAAAGTGATTTTTGTAATGAAGAATGGAAAGGTGGAAAAGCAATGATT
>JAYVBN010000539.1:0-5354 GCA_043750455.1 Bacteroidia bacterium
ACTCTTTATCCAAATAGAATCGCCAGACAGTAAAGCAGACTTTGGTATAACAATAGCTCTATCCTTTTGACGTATAATAATATTGGCCTCCACAGCAAGCCCTGAGAACCCCGCAGGCAAAGTTTCTTCAAGTGTCGCGTCTACCCGCAAAGATTGCTGACGGGTGTCGATCAACGGATACACTTTGCTCACTTTTCCTTTAAATACTTTTTGAGGATAAGCATCAATTTTAACTACTACTTCTTGTCCCACTTTCAACCGCTGGACATCCAATTCATCTACGGTTAATTTCAAATAAAAACTATTTCCACTTCCAACGATCGCAATCGCTTCACTGCGTCTGACCAGTTCTCCTTTTTCCTTCATAATCTTAAATACCATACCATCCATCTCACTGCGGAGTTCATAATGGCCTGATTCTTCCTGCGCAACCTTCCATTGGCTTTCTGCACTTTGTAAGGCGAGGAACAAATCATTTCTTACTTTTTCATACCGGCTCGATTGTAAGGCATACTCATTTTTTGAATTTTCATAAATAAGTTTAATCCTGTCAAATTCTGCTCGCGAGGTTGCATTTGCTTTCAATAGGTTACTATACCGTGAAAAATTGAGTGAATCATATTGAAACTTAATCCGCGAACTTTCAATAGCCGTTTTCAACTCTCGTAACACAGGCGAACTTTCGCTGTAATTCTTCTTTGCCATTTCATAGGATTGCTTGCTTAAGGTATATCTTGCATTCTGTTGAGTACTTTCAATTAGCAACAACGGTTGTCCTTTTTTTACTTCCTCACCTTCCTTCACCAGAATTTGAATAAGGTTGCCATCCACTTGCGAGAATAACTGATACTCCTGACCCGAAACAACAAAGCCGGAAGCATACACAGCTTCCATCAGGGGTTTCACCTCGGGTTTAATAGTGTCCTTATCACCGGAGCAGGCAAGCATGATGGCCGACAAAACAAAGAGTAGCTTCTTTTTCATAATTGGAACTACCGAATGTACGGAAGAATTGCCTCCGGGATAACGCCCGATCTGTTAAAGCCGTAAAAATGAAGAGCGAGGTGTAGTAAATAAAAAGTGAAGTGAAGGATGATCGCCAACGGAAATCGACTTATTTTGTCACAAAAGCTACTTTATCAAACGCGAACTTTTCCTTGCTTATTTATGCCTTACCGGCATTTGCCTGATTTGGGGCACAACGTTTCTTGCCATTCGAATTGGCGTTCAGGGTTTTCCTCCTTTTCTGTTCGCAGCTATTCGCCAAATAAGCGCAGGTCTGCTCTTGTCTGCAATTGTACTTATTACCCAAAAGCCAAAACTTCCTGACTTTAGATACTTTGTTGAAATGGCAATCATGGGATTTCTGATGATCACCTTAAGTAACGGCCTTGTATCCTGGGCCGAGGTTTTTGTCGACAGTGGCATAGCCGCCATTATCTGTTCGCTCATGCCTGTATTAGTGATTCTTATTAATCTATCCATTGACCGTTCTGAACTACCAAACTCAACGATAGTTATTGGAGTGATAATCGGACTCGTAGGAATAGTTCTGATATTTAGTGAGCATCTTCAAAACTTTACCAATCCCAATTATACAATTGGCATCCTCCTGATATTTATAGCTACCGTCTCGTGGGCAGTTGGGAGTATATTGGTTCGAAAGTCAAATCAAAATTCTAACTTAGTTCAGAATGCAGGCATTCAAATGATTTTTGGCGGGCTATGGTGTTTGCCGTTAAGTTTTGTGTTCGATGACCTAACTGATATTCATTGGACATCACCTACCATTTATTCCTTAGTTTATCTGAGTATTTTTGGTTCTGCTCTTGCTTATGTATTGTACTATTATGCCATTAGCAAACTGCCTATGACAATTGTTTCTTTATACTCTTATGTTAATCCCCTTGTAGCTGTTGCATTAGGAACATTGATTCTTGACGAAAAGTTAAATCTAAAAATAGGGTTAGCGTTTATAGTTACGGTAGCCGGAATCTATATCGTAAACCGAGGCTATCTACTAGCCCGGAAAAAATCGGAACTTGAAAAAACAATAGTATGATTTCCAACATCACCTTTCATAAAGCTGAAGAAAAAGTCCTGATTGGTGGAAAGTCAGATTCACCTGTTTTTTCAATCCTGATTCCATCCTGGAATAACCTTGGCTATTTAAAATGCTGTGTAGAAAGTATCCGTAAAAATTCCAGATACAACCATCAGATTATTATACATGTCAATGAAGGTAAAGATGGAACGCTGGAGTGGGTGCAGAATCAAAACCTCAGTTATTCCTATTCAAAAGAAAATGTGGGCGTTTGCTATGGATTTAATGCTCCCTCGTGTCTGTCAAATACTAATTATATCGTTTTGTCAGATGACGATTACTACTTTGCCCCCGATTGGGATCATTATCTGCTGGAGGAAATTAAAAGTCTCGATCATGAATATTTTTGCATTACCGGAACAATGATTGAGCACAGCTCAACAACATTTAAAGGAATCATTGCACCATTCAACTATGGGAAAACAGTTGCTGATTTTCAGGAAGAAAAATTTCTGAAAGACTTTCAGTCTATGCCATTCAACGATTGGACTGGTGGTAACTGGTATCCCATGGTATTACATAAAAATATTTGGTCTTTGATTGGAGGGCTTAGCACGGAGTACACACCGGGTATGGCATCTGACCCGGACATGATGATGAAGCTGTGGCATTGCGGTGTGAGGTACTATAAGGGTATCAGCAAATCGCGAGTTTATCATTTCACTTCCAAAAGTACCGCCCGAGTAAAAAGGAATGACGGAAATAAACAGTTTCTACTTAAATGGGGATTCTCTAAATCAACTTTGCTTAATTACTATTTACGACTGGGACAAAACTTTTCCGGGCTAACACCAGAGCCTGATAAAAAAGAGTTTCGATTAAAATTATTTGTAGATAAATTGAAGAGACTAATTTCTGTTTGGAAGAAAGATTGATTTGGATACTAGGTTCTGCAACTAGCATCCAGTATCAAGTACGCACCTAATGCCCAAGTCCCAATACCTATCTTACCATCCTTTCTTGATCACTTCGCTGACATAGTTTACATTTTCTTCGGTCATATGTGAGTGCAGTGGCAAGACAATATAATTTTCTTCTATGGCATCCATGTTTGGAAGATCTTCCCTTCTTCCTCCCAACACCGTGTAGCGGTCATTACGATAATGAACCTGACTTGACTCAATTTTATGTTCGCGCAGGTTTTTCATAAAATCTAAACGTTTTTCTACGAGGCAGGTGCAAAGCCACGCAGCATGTGTTCGATCGGTATGCTCTGCTCCAAGCAGTTTAATTCCAACTGCGCCTTTAAGTCCTCTTCGATAAGCCTGAAATAATTTTTGACGATGTGATAGTGTCTCATCAAATTCGCGTAAAGCAGCAATACCCATTGCTGCACTAATATCCGTCATCTGATATTTGTAGCCCACTTCCCAGATATCGTTTTCCCAATTTCCTTTTTGCTTGTTCGATCGGTCAATTCCAAACCAACGAATACGCTCCGCTTTTGGCAGTAACGCTTTGTCCTGAATAATCAACATACCCCCGTCTCCGGTTGTAATATGTTTAATCGCCTGGAAAGAGAATATGGTGAAGTCGGAAATCGCTCCAATCTTTTTTCCTTTATAAGTTGCGCCCAATGCATGAGCCGCATCTTCAATAATCGGAATATTATATTCTTTGGCAAGTGCTTGAAGTTCATCCATATCGCACGGGAGGCCACCGTATGGAACGCAGACAATTGCTTTTGTTTTGTCCGAGATCAGTTCGCGAACATGTTGAACGCTAATATTAAGTGTTTCCGGATCTACATCAGCAAAAAGGAATTTCACACCCATGTATAAAAATGGAATGGTGGTGGCCGTGCATGTAAAAACAGGCGTTATTACTTCATCGCCTTCTTTCAATCCTGCAAGTATATAAGCTAAGTGAAGCGCATCTGTGCCCGAACCAACAGCAAGTGAAGAACCTTGTCCGGCAAATTTTTCAGAAAACTCTTTTTCGAACTGAGCTACCCTTGGGCCTTGTCCAATCCACCGGGATTGAAGGACTTTCGTTACTTCCTCAATAGCAGTTTTAGGAATATTTGGGTAAAATAACACGATGCCCTCGTTCTCATTCATTACGGGCAATTCATTCATGGGCTTCTCTTTCTGACCTTTTTCCATAAGCTTCATTCTGGTGCAAAAATAAACTTATTTGATGTAAACCCATCAAAACAAAGAGACCCAGTGTAAGGGTCTCTTTTAAGAAATAAATTGAGTATAACGCCTAAATATTAGGCTGGGGAGTTGTTCTCAGATAAGGCTTAATTCTCGTATGCCCTTTCGGAAACTTTGCAGCCACATCTTCATCTTTAACACCTGCTGTAATGATTACATCTTCTCCATGCTTCCAGTTTGCAGGAGTTGCCACGCTATAGTTAGCAGTCAATTGCAGACTGTCTATTACGCGAAGTATCTCATCAAAGTTTCTTCCGGTAGCGGCAGGATAAGTTATGGTCAATTTCACTTTTTTGTCAGGGCCAACAACAAACACCGACCGTACAGTAAACTTATCGCTCACTTGCGGATGGATCATATCATAAAGATTAGCCACCTCAAATTTAGGATCGGCAATTATCGGAAAATTGACGTGTGTATTTTGTGTTTCATTAATATCACCAATCCACTTCATATGAGAATCTAAAGGATCAGCACTAAGTGCCATTACCTTTACATTACGTTTATCAAACTCCGAACGAAGTTTTGCTACGGCACCTAACTCGGTTGTACAAACAGGAGTAAAGTCGGCAGGGTGTGAAAACAAAACACCCCAGCTAGCACCAAGCCATTCATGAAACTTGATTTTTCCTTCTGTGGTTTCTGCTTGAAAGTCTGGTGCAATATCACCTAATCGAATTGACATAGTTTTTTGGGTTTTTGATTGAGCTTCAAAAATACACTTTTTGTCTATGGATTTAGTAGACTAAAAGAATTATTTTTTATACTCTCCGCGTTCCTTTTTGGCGTTCGAGAATTTGAGCGAGGTTGCTTTCTGACAAAATTCTGAGGGTATCATCCCGCACACCAATGAAAACATCTCGAATTCCGCAGTTTTTCTCATCTCTACATTCTTCACAGGGTTCGTAATAATTTAGCGATACACACGGAAGCATAGCAATCGCCCCATCCATAAGCCGCATAATTTCCATCAGATTTACCTCTTCCGGCTTCCGATACAGGTAATAGCCCCCGCCCTTTCCTTTTTTGCTATGGAGGATTTTAGCGTTGCGAAGTTCGAGAAGAATGGCCTCCAAAAACTTTTTGGGAAT
>JAYVBN010000540.1:0-4861 GCA_043750455.1 Bacteroidia bacterium
GCGCTTCCGAAAGTTGAAAGTCACTGGCATTTATGAAACCAATCTTTCCGATTACTTCGATGATAAAATTATTATGGGTGATATCCGAATGGTGCAACGACTGAACGGTTCGGCCGATAGCATCGCAGGAGGATTAGAAATTTTTGTCAAGGATGTTAGTCAAGTGGATGAGGCCTTAACTACTATTGGCGATAGCATGGATTATGATTTGTACCTGGAAAAAGTAAGTGATAAATATATTCAGGTATTTGAATGGCTTAATCTGCTAAGCCGGCAAGTGAATATTTTACTTGGTATCATCCTTACCGTAGTATGTGTAAATATGATCTCCGTGATTTTGATACTCGTCATGGAGCGTACTCAAATGATTGGACTGCTCAAGGCAATGGGTGCACAAGACCGATTGATTCAGTCGGTATTTGTTTATAACGGAATAAATCTAATTGCAAAAGGCCTTGTTTACGGAAATGTGATCGGCCTGGGGCTTTGCTATATGCAAGACACTTTCAAATTTATAACACTTAATCCGCAAAATTACTATATGGATTATGTGCCAATTGGATGGAATTGGGAAATTGTAATCCTATTGAATGTAGCAGTGTTCGTAGTGGTAACACTCGTGTTGCTATTACCCACAGCAATTGTTACAAGGATTAACCCAATTAAGGCGATACGGTTTGATTAGTGGAATCAGATTTTTAATCACCTGGGCGGTGCCACAGATATTGATTGTCAAGCTATCTGTCTTATATCTCAATTATCCTTGAACTAAAGTCCATCGAGATTAGGTTTGAATAGCCACGGCCTTAAGGCCGTGGTTGTTTCAAGATAGTAAAAGGGCTTTAGCCCAACTGAACCTTCTCTGATAAATCAAATCCTGGCCTGGTATGTATACAATTCAAAATACCTTCCTTTCTTTTCAATCAGTTCATCATGCTTTCCACGCTCGGCTATTTGACCTTGCTCTACAACAAGAATTTGATCGGCTTGTCGGATTGTACTCAATCGATGAGCGATTACGAATGTAGTACGGCCTTTCAAAAGTGATTTCAAACTTTCCTGAATGAGAGATTCGCTTTCAGTATCCAAGCTTGAAGTTGCCTCGTCTAAAATTAAAATCCTTGGGTTGGCAAGAATTGCGCGAGCAATTGTTACTCGTTGACGTTGACCGCCTGAAAGTTTTATCCCCCTTTCCCCAATGACGGTATCGAGACCAAGCTCAAATTTGGTACTGAATTCACTTACATACGCACCATCAATGGCTGCTTGCAATTGTTGTTCGGTGGCATCAGGCTTTGCGAATAAAATATTTTCGCGAATGGTGCCGTCAAAAAGAAAATCATCTTGCAGCACAACGCCCAACTGACTTCTATAACTATCCAAGGAAACTTTAGAGAGATCGTGGCCATCAATCGTAATGGTTCCTGATTGTTGGGTTAAGAATGAAGCCGCCAGACCTGCAATGGTTGATTTACCTGAACCTGATGTTCCTACCAGAGCAGTCACCGATCCCGCTGGAGCGGAGAAGCTGACATTCTTCAACACCTCTTTACCTTCATCATACGCGAAGGAGACATCATTAAAATCAATATCACCTTTTATTTTTCCGATCTTAATAGTTCGTACTGTTTCATCATCTTCTACAGGGACATTCATGAGTTCTTCAGTACGATCTAATCCGGCAAACGCTTCGGTTAGCTGGCTACCAATGTTACTCATCTGAACAATTGGGGCGATCAGAAATCCAAGAAATAAAATGAACTGAACCAATGCACCCATCGTCAAGGCATTCTCAGCAATCATGTAACCCCCAATCCCCATAATACCTACCGATGCAAGCCCTAACAGAAAACTTCCAGCACTCGTTACAAAGCTGGTGGTCGTTAATGTGCTTTTTACATTTAGGAATAATTTTTCTACACCTTTTTCAAAGATTTTGATCTCCTGTTTTTCGGCATTGAAGCCCTTGATCACTCGAACGCCATTAAGCGTTTGCGTTAAGCGCCCGGTAACTTCTGCATTTATAGCCCCCCGCTCCCTAAATATGGGACGAATTTTTCCGAATGCTTTCAACGCGATAAGACCAAACACGGCCACTGGAATCATCACGAAAAGAGTCATCTTCCAACTGATGCTAAAAAGAAAAAACAAGCAAATAACAGAGGTAAGTACACCACCCACTAGCTGAACCAATCCGGTACCCACTAAATTGCGAACGCCTTCTACATCGGTCATAACGCGCGAAACCAGCTTACCTGATTGTTGGTTGTCAAAGAAACGCGTTGGCAGACGGAGTAAATGTTTTTGAACATTGGCTCTTAACACCGATATAAGATGTTGAGCTTCAACGCTCAATAATTTTGTCAGCAAATAGGAAATAACTGCTGAGACCAGAATCGAAGCCGAAATCCAAATCAGCAGCATATTCAATTTTGATAAGTCGCCCTTGCCAATCACATCGTCCAATAGATATTTCGTTGACCAGGGAAGTACCAGACTGGCCAGTCGGCTTATGATAATCAGTATAAAACCAATTAAAATGATTTTACGCCTTGGCCAGATAATGGTTTTAAAAACCGTGGCCATGGTTACTTTGGACTTGGGCTTGGGTGCTGACATGCTTAATTCTTCTTGTTTAAAGGAATTTGATTCAATTGAAGGGACGAAATTAATTCTTTTTTAGTCTTTGGGGTTGGAAATTGGCTTACCCTGTTAAATTGTTATCAACAAGTTGGATGGTGAATAATGTTTCCTTATAAAATCTTTATATGGAAACGGTTAATCTAGGTTTTCGAGTCCAATCAAGATCTGAATTGTTCTTTAGAAAAATAGTAAAAGAACTGGTAGCCAACAAGGAATTAAATCTCCATATCCGTCCGGATGGTTCAACAAAGTATAATTCAGAACCCGATTTTAAATTCGTTGTGATTGAAAAATTCCTGTCAGTGGAAAACGAGTTCACACTGAAGGAGGGGTTGTTGCTTACGGGCTATTTTTACTTAAAGCATTTTGGCCAAAGTGATGAAAAGGCGTTTGGGTTGGATAAAAGCGATGTTGTAGTTGAACAAATACCGTTGGTATATCACCTTGTTGAAAAAATTGAACTTACTCGAAAAATTGTTTGACAAGCTATTATGAATAATAAAACAATTGCTGCAAGAAATGGAATAAGCGAACTATCTTTATTTTAATCTTAATATTGTAATTGATAAATCAGCGTACTATGAAAGAAACTTTAATCGGCTTGACTATCATTTGCATTTTTCTTGGTGTAACAGAGGCGCAGGTAAGTGATCAGAGTGATAAAGATACTACTGATTTTGATTATCAAGGTAAGGTTACGGTTGGTGGACATCTTGACACGTATTATGGTTATGACTTTAACTTGCCAGCTTCCGGGGACCGACCCTATTTTTTTTCTATGGCAAGACATAATGAGGTGAATATTAACCTTGCTTATGTGGATCTAAAATATAGCTCTTCCCGCCTCCGTGCTCGCTTCATGCCGGGGTTTGGCACATACGTGAATTCAAATTATGCCGCAGAACCAGAGTCCTTAAAGAATATTATAGAGGGCAATATCGGGGTTAAAATTTCGGCCACTAAAAATATTTGGATAGACGCAGGTGTGCTGGGCTCTCCCTACACCAATGAGAGCGCCATCTCTAAAGATCATTTAATGTATTCACGTTCGTTTGCGCCTGAGTATGTTCCATATTATTTATCAGGTGTTAAACTTTCCGTGCCATTAACTAAAAAGACCAATCTCTACATATACCTGCTGAATGGCTGGCAGCAAATTGTTGATCAAAACAAAGGAAAATCAATAGGAACACAGATTGAGTATCGTCAAAATGATTTCTGGGTGATCAATTGGAGCACCTATGTTGGAGATGAACGCTCTTCAACAGCCCCCCAAAATAGGATCCGTTATTTTTCAGATGTTCATTTCATTTACTCAAAAGGTCCAGTGTCGGCCACTGGCTGTGTATATGCCGGGATTCAACATATACAGAATACCAACAATTCAACAGACTCAGACAAATGGTGGCAAGCCAATTTGATTGGTCGGTACAGTTTTTCTGAAAAGATTTCTCTTTCAGCAAGAATTGAATATTTCAGTGATCCAAAGAGTGTGATGATTACGCCTATAACAAATGTTTCCGGATTCAGCTCATACAGCTCAGGACTGTGCCTGAATCTTCATATTGCCTCTAACATTATCGCCAGATTTGAAGGCCGCACATTCTTTTCGGCAAAAGAAGTGTACGAAAGGGATAACGCCCCAGTGAAGAATAGTAACCTTCTTATTTCCAACCTGACCATTTGGTTCTGATGAACAACTAGTTTCTCTCAAACAAATAGTCAATCACCTTTCCGTCTCCTGAAATCTGGGCTTTCAGTTTTTTGCCATCGAGTTGATATGATATTTTCTTTGGAAAATCATGTTCTGGATTTTCGCATACAAAGCCAGTGTCACTTATTTCAGTAAGTTTAAAGTAAACTGGTTTTTGATTTTCGGGTACATCGGCAACATAAACGATATGTTCGTCTTTAATGGTGATCCGAAGCTTTTCAACGAAGGTTGTGTCGTTGCCTTTCAGATTTATTCCAAATCCTCTAAGCTCGTTAGCGGAAGTTAATTCCCATCGTTCAATTCCTGACCGGCCAGGCTTTGCGTTTATTCTGTTCCAGGTGCCCACCAGCCAGTTTATTTTTTTAAAATTTTCTGTCGGTTGTTTCGAATTGATTTGGCCAACGCCAGTAGTTGAAACTGCCAATAACATAATGAAGAGATTTTTTTTCATGACCTTATATTTTATAATCAAAACTACTGCAAAGCTTTTAGTTTGTCTTGTAC
>JAYVBN010000541.1:0-2723 GCA_043750455.1 Bacteroidia bacterium
CCATTCATATCGCCTTTCAAGACTAATTCCTTAATCTTTCCCATAAAGAGGTCCGGACTTTGATTGGCTCTGTTAATAGTAAGGATTCTCTCTACAAAAATGTAGATAGCAACAACGGAGGCTAGCGCTATTGGAATCATAATTGGCCCTCCTGCCTTGGTTAACTCCCAAACCGAGATGGCTTGATCCGGGGTCACTTCCTGATTTGTAATAATCTGAGCTAACATCATAAATTAGTTTAAAAAATTTCTGGTCATCAAAAAAACAATTATCTGACCAAAATAGTATCAAAAAAATTAACTCACTTTAATACCTGATCACCCATACACCATCGCCATATTCTGTCTTGGCGGCATCGGCATTGGTCTGTGCTAAAGCAAACGTATCATAATCACCGATTGACAATCTGTTAAACTTCCATTTCCCGAAAGGGGGAATAATCTTAGAACTAACTCCCTTTGCACTTAATTTCTTTGCGTAATCCATGTTGAGATCTGCATCTATTGCACTGGTGATCACAACATAATAACGTCTAGTTGGAGCACTTAGTACTTCAATCGTTCCTTCTACCGGCTTTGCGTTTGCCGCTGCTTCATCTGCTTCCCTTTGCTTGCGCTCTGCCTCCTCTTTCTCTTTTGCCAATCTTGCCGCCTCTGCTGCCTTCTTCGCTGCAGCAGCCTTAGCCAATTGCTCCTGTTTTTCCTTTTCTACTTTTGGTTTGTAGACAAAATTATAAATCAAAAATCCGGCTATTACCACAACGGCTGCTATTACCAACCCAATGATAACAGGTGCTTTGGACTTTTCCTCAGCAGGTGCCTGGTACACATATCCCTGCTCTTCCTTAGGTTGTTCTTCTGATTGATTGTATCCAGAATTGGATTCTTGTGGCTCTGGTTCTCGAGAAGTTTGATCAGATGTAGTTTCCGAAGAAACGCTTTCGTCCCTGTCTATTGGTTTGTAATCAATATCAGGTAAGCCGAAGCTATCAGCATCGTTGGTGTTCTCACTGTTCTCTTCAGGAAGATCTTCGTTAGTCTTTTTGCGCTTAGCCATTGGTTTGGTTTTTAACGGGTGTTAATACAAAAATAACGTAAATTTCTTCAAATAATAGCATTAGAAGCTCCAACTGATACCCCCCATCGCTTGAAATCCTCGCACTGGATAATTCAAATAAACCTGATATTCATTAGATAAAAGGTTGTTGAACTTAAGAAAAACAGAAAACTGTTTCGAGATAAAATAGTCCACCTTTAAATTGAGATCAAGGGCTGGCTTTAGCTCAACAACTTTCAGTGTTTCGCTATCGTAAGCCTTTATGCCTCCCTGGGCAATAAAATCTACATTCAAAAGTAACTTTTTGTAGATGTTGTAGGTGGAGTTATATGCTACCCTGTAGGTTGGGCGATGATAGGCTTCCGGAAGTTGATCGGTGGAGTAATTAAAATAATCGCCACGCAAATTCATCTTCACAACCTCGGCATGAGCAAAGTTAAACTCCGCAAAAAAATTGGTACGCTGTGTATTGCCGTTGTCATAAATCACATCAAACTTTGCGCGGTTAACGCTTGAGTTCTGATAAAAGTAAAGCCCTTTAAGGTTTGCATAAGAGAGCCCCACGCCAAAGCCGGCCTTTCTACCCAACTTACCTTTCAATCCACCAAAAAAATCAATTGACCTATTCGAGTGAAAAATATCTAAGTTCTCATTCACCCACAAGTTTTCAGATGAAAGGGTATGCAAGGAGACTTTATCCATGTCGCCCGTGACACCTGCGTAGGCATCAAATGATTCTCCCAGTTGGTAATCTGCCTTTAAATTGGGATAAACATGAAATGAATTTGATTGACCAAGTGTGTCATTTTCTACTGCCGTATTCAAACCTATAGTCAGCCATAGCTTATCGACCACCTCAAACTTATAGGCAGGTCTAATCTTCAACAAATGCCTTGGGGCAGCATCGCGCAATGAATCCTTGCGGGCAAGGAGAAAATAATCTGCAGCGAAAATAATTTTACTCTTTTCGGAAATGGAGTAATCACTTTTGAAATTTAATGCTACCTCACTCTCTTTTGCATAATAGTAATCATCGAGATAACTAAAGGCTGCATTTAAACCAAAATTAAAATCAGATGGTTTAACGTTCTCAATCCCCACACCAAAACTGCTTATGTTGTACGACTGTTTAAATTTTCCTCTATCCAATTCCACCAGGGTAGGCTGATACCCATAAAAGTAACCTCCCTTATTTTCATAATTTACATTTCCACTTGTGACCAATCCTTTTGAATAAGCCTTACCAAAAATAGAAATATAAGAATTTGTGCTGGCTGAATTTTTATCATCAACAGGGCCCTTGCCATAACTTTGATGATAGAAATGAGCACCATAAAATTTATTTTTATCGCGCTTGCTGTTAAACCATGCCTCCAAATAAGGAGATGAATAATTACCGATACCAGCACTCACATAGTTGCCGTAAATTTTACTGATGTCTTCCTGCTTTAATCGTAAGGGCCGGATTTGAGGATTGTATTCAGATGTGTTGAATTTCAGATTGGTAAATTCATAGGTGATCTCAGGATTGATTGGCTCAACGGGTCTGGGTGGCACCTTTTCAAAGTTACGATTGGCTCGAGGCAAAACAATTTGTCTTTCTTTTATAATCTCGATCTCCACATTTTCAATTTCGCCCTCACTCTCCCATTGTTCCTGGGCAAACC
>JAYVBN010000542.1:0-8658 GCA_043750455.1 Bacteroidia bacterium
CGCTGCAATCGTAAAAACCAACATGTCGTCTTTTTGATTCCAGTGTGCCTGCTTAATGTCGCAAATAAAGTGATTTACATCTGTATGCACTTTACTAAAGCATTGAAAATCGTGTTCCCCGCATAGTAACGTGGCCGCTTTGTTCATTGTTTTAATATCAAGCGGCCGAAAAAAATAATGCGCACGACCCACCAGTATAGGATCTTTCACAAGTGTAATTCTGTATTCATATGATCGCTCCAGTGCATCGTACCGGGCATTGGCATCCACCTTTACAGGAACTATAGATCGAATAGCGATGAACCGTGGGAGAATTGAATTTAACTTCACAAGCCATACTGCCTCATCAAAATCTTTATCCACATCGGCATGAAAAAATTGCTGCACACAATGCACACCCGTATCCGTCCTTCCGCTCCCCACAATAGTGGTTTTTTTTCCGAATACTTTAGTCATCGAATCCTCCACAACTTGCTGTACGCTGATAGCGTTGGGCTGATTTTGCCAGCCGTGGTATTCGATGCCATTGTATGTGATTTCAAAAAAATATCTCATTGCTTCATACTCCTTACTTCTTACTCCAGATATTCTTACTTTTGGGCGCAATTTAATCAACCCTGCTATGTGGCAAAGAATTCAAACCGTATTTCTTGTAATCGTTGTCGTATCCATGCTGTTAAGTCTCTTCCTGCCTATTTGGGTTTCCGTTGATCCCGAATCTGATATTTCCAAATCATTATATCCGTTGCATTACACGGTACAGGAAGGTGACACCCGCACCTCCACTTATTTTCCTTTTTGTGCTACGGCTATATTAATGGTGGCCGCTGCCACAATTGCCGTCATGGAAATCAGAAAATATGATAACCGGATTACTCAAATTAAGATGGGCACACTCAATTCCCTGATTTTAATGGGTGTGATGTTATGCGCCATCCTTTTTGCCAATAATCTGATCGATTCAAACCCAACAGGCTGGAAATACGGATTAGGCCTTTACCTTCCTTTTGCAGGTGTTACCTGTAATTGGCTTGCCATACGCTTCATCCGCAGGGATGAAAAGCTTGTGAGAGATTCTGACCGTATCCGGTAACTATTTTCAATAAAAAATGTTTTCATTTTAAACCTAACTTATTATGGCACTTACTAAACTTGGTACTTTCGAGGCACATACAATTGGCGACCTTCCTTCCATTGGCTCAGCCGCACCAGAATTTGTTCTTACTGGCACCGATATGAAGGATGTGAACTTTAAACAGTTTATCGGAAAAAAGATCGTGCTCAATATTTTTCCGAGCGTAGAAACGAGCGTGTGTGCCGCATCCATGCGTGAGTTCAACAAAAGGGCAGCCTCACTGGACAACACCGTTGTGTTGTGCATTTCAAAAGATTTGCCAATGGCACAAAAACGTTTTTGTGCAGCCGAGGGAATTGACAAGGTCATCACCGTATCCGATTTCCGCAACCGAGGTTTTGGAAAAGCGTATGGCGTTGATTTGGTGGATAGCAATTTTGCTGGATTATTTGCAAGGTCGGTTGTTGTCATTGATGAAACGGGTAAAGTAAAATATACGGAATTTGTTCCCGCTATCGGCCAAGAACCAAATTATGATGCCGCCTTGAAGGCAATTTGACAAACTCATTGTTGAGATTTACAAGCCTCGTCAATTTTGGACGGGGCTTTTTATTTTTTTCCTCAGTAGTTTTCCTCTACCTTTTATCTTCAAAACCTGAACCTATGCGATTCAATATAATTTCTCTGCTTTTTCTGTTTGCTTTCTGTGTAAATGCCCAAACTCCTGTACGCTATTATCTAACCGCAGATCGTGTCTTCGATGGAGAAGTCATGCACGAAGGCTGGGCTGTTGTTGTCGAGGGTGATAAAATCATCTCTGCTGGCCCGAAAGAAAAAATAAAAGCACCTACTGGTGCCACAAAAATTAATTACCCCAACTCTACACTAACCCCGGGTTTGATCGAAGGACACTCACACTTACTTTTATATCCGTACAACATTACGGATTGGGATACACAAGTTTTAAAGGAAACAGATTCGTACCGCACCGCAAGAGCTACAGTTCACGCCAAAAATACATTGATGGCCGGATTCACTACTGCACGCGATCTCGGTACGGAAGGCGCTGGATATTCTGATGTTGCGTTGAAACGTGCCATCAATGAAGGAATAATTCCCGGCCCACGGTTAATGGTAGCGGGTCGCGCTATTGTTTCAACAGGCTCTTACGGACCTAAAGGCTATGATAGCGACCAGGAAATAATGCTTGGCGCAGAAGCTGCCGATGGAAATGATTTGATCCGCATTGTGCGAGACCAGATTGGAAAAGGTGCCGACTTCATAAAAATCTATGCAGACTATCGATGGGGATTGAATGGAGAGGATCAACCTTCTTTTACATTGGACGAATTGAAATTAATAAATGAAGTGACGCGCAGCAGTGGCCGTGTAATGGTATGTCATGCCAAATCAAAAGAAGCAATCAAGCGGGCTGTATTAGCAGGCGCTGAAACGATTGAACATGGTGATTTTATTGATGTAGAAATTGGAAAGCTGATGAAGGAACATAATGTTACCTACATTCCAACCATAGCTGCCGTGGATGTGATCTCGCAATACCGTGGATGGAAAAAGGGCGTATCGGCAGAACCAGCAAATGTTACTAACAAGAAAAAAAGTTTTAAAGAAGCCATTGCTTCTGGTGTAACGATTGGTATGGGCGGTGATGTTGGCGTTTTCCCACACGGAGAAAATGTATTAGAGATGGAATTGATGGTAGAGTATGGTATGAAACCTTTAGATGTTTTGAAAGCGGCCACCAGCATAAACTCACGTGCTTTTCATTTGGATAACCAGGTGGGGTTTATCAAGGAAGGGCTGAAAGCTGATCTCGTTATTGTCAGTGGCGATCCCTCTAAAAACATTTCTGACTTGCGGAAAGTGAATTTGGTTATGAAAGACGGAGTGATTTATAAAAACTGAATAAATTCTGTTGAGTTTTAGTTGTGAAAATCGTAACTAGAAGTGATTTACAAATCCTGACTATGAAAATTGACCGCAAACAAGCCCTAAAAAAAATGGCAATGGGAACTGCAACAGCGTTGGCTCTTCCTCAACTCGCAAAAGGTATGGACATTCTTTCTGCTGAGCTTAAAAACAACATCAACCATTCCGTGTGTCAATGGTGCTATGGTGCTATCCCTCTGGAGGAGTTTGTCATCGCTGCCAAAGCTATTGGGTTAAAATCCGTAGAACTCTTAAGGTCGGAAGAATGGCCAGTTGTTAATAAGCATGGATTAACGTGCGCCATGGGATATGTTTCTTCTATGGGTCTTAATAAAGGATTCAATGATCCTTCACTTCATGAACAATTGCTAAAAGACTATTCCGCTAATATTCCCAAGGCAGCAGATGCAGGTTTGAAAACAGTGATATGTTTTAGTGGCAATTCCAACGGGTTAGGTTTGGAAAAAGGATTAGAAAACTGTGCAAAGGGACTTGAGCCTATTTTAAAAGTGGCAGCAAAGTATAACATCAACGTCTGCATGGAGCTACTCAATAGCAAAGTTGACCATAAAGACTATATGTGCGATCATACCGAATGGGGAGTAAAGCTTTGCGAAAAATTAGGCTCACCAAACTTTAACCTGTTGTACGACATTTACCACATGCAAATTATGGAAGGCGATGTAATTGCCACCATCAACAAATATTCAAAATACATTGGCCACTATCATACCGGTGGTGTACCTGGCCGCAATGAAATTGATGAAACACAAGAATTGTATTATCCTGCCATCATGCAGGCCATTGTAAATACAGGCTTCAAAGGATTTGTAGCACAGGAATTCATTCCTAAACGAGCAGATAAACTTGGTTCACTGAGGCAAGGTGTATGGACTTGTGACGTTTAGCTTTTTATAAAATTTGTAATTTTGATTCATGCAAAAAGCAATTTCTTCTCCGCCACGTACAGCCTATGATGTATTCCAGATGTTGCCGGAAGGCACATTGGCCGAGGTAATAGAAAACCAATTGTTTATGGCTCCATCACCCACACCGGATCATCAAGATGCTACTGGCAATCTTTTCATTGAAATAAGTTTATTTGTTAGGAAAAATAAATTGGGCAGGGTATTTTTCTCACCCATCGATCTTCACTTAGATGAGGAATCCAACGTAGTGCAGCCCGACATACTATTTATTGCAAATGGGAACCCCTTAATAATCGACAAACAAGGATTGAAAGGTGTTCCGGATTTAATCATAGAAGTATTGTCTCCAGGAAATAAGAAGTATGATTCAGTAAAAAAGAAAAAGCTGTACGAGAAATTTGGCGTGAAAGAGTATTGGCTGGTTGACCCAGAAACAAAAATCGCCAATGGATTTCTAATGAAAGGTCAAATCTATACAAATCAAAAAGAATCCCGGAATCAACTTCACTCCAGCGTTTTAAAGAAAACTTTCTCTTTCTAATTGCAAGATTAATACTTCACTAATCTCACTCTCGCATCATCCGCACGGATATCAACTTTAGCATTTCCTGATGAAAGCGTAAGCCTTGTGCGGGTTTCCGATTCTTCGATGGTTTGAAATTTTCCTTCCGTGATTACGCGCGCATCATCATGACGGATATCAAACTTTCCTCCGCCATTGGTAACGGTAAGTGCAATTAATCCATCTTGTGCATTGATATAATAATTTCCATTGTCGGCCAATGAGGTTTCAATTACTAAATCTCCATCATCAATGTCTGCCTGAATAGAGGTGAATGAGCCATTTGCAATTTTAACATCAGCATCATCGGCATCAATCTCTAAGGCTCCCTTGCCTTCGTCCATCACAATATCGCCATCATCCAGAGTAAACTTAAACTCGTTTCCCGAACAGGCCTTCAACTCTAAGTCAGCGTCATCAAGATCCATAGAAATTGAGCCGTCTATATTATTGATCATATAATCACCATCATCACCTTTTACAACCAGACTTGCTCCTTCGGGAAGGTTTATATTGATCGTATATTTTTCATGATAATATCCAACAATACCTGAGGAAGAGTACGACTTGTTTTCAAGTATATCCAGGTTGCCGTTTATCTCCTCTACCTCCATATTAAATTCATCGTGCCCACCAAAAATAATTCCTTTGGTTTCTACTTCGCGGTCAATTTTTATTTTGGCGTTGCCTCGATCTGAACCATCAATAAATACTTTTGCATCCGAACATTTCAAGGTGAGTGTTCCTGTGTTGCTGAATTTGTATTCTTTATCTAGATGGAAATCACTGTTTTTGTCGTTTTGCGCAGATAATGCAAATGAGGAAGTAAATAATAGCAGGGTAAGGATTGCTTTCATAATCAGGGATTTTGAAAGTTAGACGAGGGCAATCAAAGAAAGGTTGCATTAACCTTTAGTCCGTGAGATCAATTCCATTAAAGCTTGTTTGTTTTATATTAAACTGCATCTGTGCCAATATTCCTTAGTGGCTCCATCTTAAGTCTAAATATATGTTCCGAACCAACTGGTTTACTACCTTTGACAGGTAAGGAAACGAGTACATCCAAACTTCATTAGAAGAATCAATATCAGGCATGCTATTTAAATTTAATTGCTCTTTTGCCCTTCTTCTTTCGCTATTATCCACTCTATACGCCCAAAATAACACCGTCACAATTTCGGGAGTAGTAAAAGAAAGGACTGCCAAAACCAGCTTAGCCTATGTAAACATTGTGTTGAAAACAGAAAAGGACACCCAATTTATAACAGGAACCGTAACTAATGAAGAAGGCCGGTTTACACTCTCCAACATCAAGCCAGGTACTTATTTGCTGGAAGTTTCTTTTGTGGGTTATCGCACCAAAAAGCAATCGCTTTATGTTGGCAGCCTTACGGCATTTTTAGATCTCACGACAATCGAGCTGGAAGAAAATACAGAATTACTCAATGAAGTGGTTATCGTTGGAGAAGCAGAAGGTGTCTCGGGCAAAATGGATAAGAAAACGTTTGATGTAGCTAGTAACATCAGCCAAAGCGGGGGCTCCGTCTTACAGGCCATGCAAAACCTGCCGGGCGTTACCGTACAAGATGGCAAAGTTAATTTACGCGGCAGCGACCGGGTGACTGTATTAATGGATGGCAAACAAACTGCTCTTACCGGGTTCGGAAATCAAACCGGGTTAGACAACATACCCGCTTCGGCCATTGAGAAAATTGAAATCATCAATAATCCGTCTGCCAAATATGATGCAAATGGAAATGCCGGAATCATTAACATCATTTACAAAAAGAACAAGCAGGAAGGCTTTAATGGCAAAGCAGGTTTTGCTACCGGTGTAGGTGCGTTGTGGGTAAAGAAAGAAAACTATCCCACCATTCGCCCACAATATCAAATGACTCCCAAAATAAATCCTTCCCTATCGCTCAACTACCGTCATAATAAGATAAATGCTTTTTTTCAGGGAGACTATCTGTACACCGAAACATTGAATAAAAATGAATTTGTAGAACGGTATTACGATGACGGTTCCATCATTAATCAACAACTAAAAAGAAATAGGAACACCACCTTCATCACCACGAAAACGGGCATCGACTGGACCCTCAATGAAAATGATGTGCTAACCATATCCGGTTTATTTGGTACTGAAAAAATTATTGATAACGGTGATGAGGTTTTTTTCAATGGTGACTTCACTGAACGTCTGCGCCTCTGGCAATTTTTGGAAGATGAGTTAAAAACTACGGTAATGGCAACTGCTGCCTATCAACATAAATATAAAGAGCCCGGACATATATTAAATATAGGATTCAACTACACCTTTCATCGGGAAGACGAAAAATATTTCTTCGACAACACCACGCCTGACTTCACCAGTAAGGATGCCTTTAAACTTCTTTCGGATGAAAAGGTTGGCGACTTCAACCTGGATTATGTGCAACCATTAAAATACGGCCGTGTTGAAGGTGGAATCAAATTTCGCAGAAGAACCATCCCTACTAACATGCAATTCTTTCCCGGAACAAATTCAGCCATCGATTCAACTGCGGGTGGCTGGGCTACCTATAAAGAAACCATACCTGCCTTATATGGAAATTATATTTTCGAAAATCCAAAATTCGAATCGGAAATTGGACTTCGGGTAGAATATGTTGGAATACAATATGAAGTAAATCCTGATCATAACACTTACAAAAGCGATGGCTACAATTACACACAGCCCTTTCCCAATGTGCGTTTAGCTTATAAGCTAAATGAGCAAAACAAAATCTCATTCTTTTACAATCGCAGAGTAGACCGGCCAAACGAAGTAGACATTCGGATATTTCCGAAATACGATGATGCTGAAATTATTAAAGTAGGTAATCCGGCACTTCGACCTCAGTTTACCAATCTGTTTGAGTTAGGATATAAAACGGGTTGGAAAAGTGGCAACTATTATGCGGCCGCCTATCACCGCGTTGTTGATGGAACGATTACCCGTATTGCGAGAACAGTGCCTGGAAGTCCTTTGATTTTTGCTGTTTTTCAAAATGCCGATCGCAGCTATAATACAGGAGTTGAAATGGTGCTTTCACAGGAAGTAGCGAAATGGTTTTCACTCAACCTGAGTTTAAATGGTTACCACAATCAAATCGACAGCTTTACGGTAGAAAATAAATATCCTGTACCTAGTACATTTACTGCAGATAAGCAGGAAATTTTTTCATGGAATGCTAAATTAAACAACCTCTTCCGATTATCGAATGGCTTTGAAGTACAGGTGATGGCAACTTACCTGGCACCCGATATCATTCCGCAAGGAAATATTGATTGGCGATTTTCGTTGGACATTGGAATCAAAAAGTCGATTCAAAAAGGCAAAGGTGAATTGTTTCTAAATGCCACCGATCTGTTAAATAATATGGTAATTAGAAAGGAAATTGTGGGTGATGGCTTTAAATACATCAGCGCGGATTATTACGAAACGCAGGTAATACGAGTAGGATATAGTCTTAAATTCTAGGTAGGCGAAAATACGATTGATGTTAAATCCTTTTAATCAGCTCAACATAAAGTTCGGTTAGCTTGGCCTCTGACTTTCCCGCTGTCTCAATGATCTCAGATATGTTAACAGGTTTTAAATGATCAGGATCGCAATCATCTGTAAGAACAGAAATTGCGCAACAGGGTAAATTCATATGATTAGCCACTAAAATTTCAGGCACCGTACTCATCCCCACTGCATCGGCACCAATTCGATTTAAAAATCTGTACTCCGCCCGTGTTTCAAGATTAGGCCCCATCACCGCCACATAAACGCCCACATTGAGTTTTATTTTCTTTTCGCTTGCAATTTCTAAAAGCAGACCGTTTAACACTTTTGAATAAGGTTGACTCATATCAGGAAAGCGCGGGCCCATCTCATCAATATTCTCACCTCGCAGTGGATTATCTGGTTGCAGATTAATATGATCATCAATCAACATCATCTCTCCCTTCCTCCACTTCAAATTCATATTACCGGCAGCATTGGAAACCAGTAAAAATTTTACACCCAGCATTTTCATCACACGCACAGGCAGTGTTATTTGCTGCATGTTGTATCCTTCATAGTAATGAAACCTTCCTTGCATGGCCAAAATCTTTTTGCCATGAATATGTCC
>JAYVBN010000543.1:0-10692 GCA_043750455.1 Bacteroidia bacterium
CTGCACCTCAAGTGGATATTTCATGAAAAGCTCTATCTGGTGGATACGCTTTTTCATCACCCAGGTGAGAATAGAATTAAAGATTTGCATATAGAAGAACCCCAAAAGTAACCTTAGATAGGTCATTAGCAAAATGAAATGCTAACCCGGGGAGCCCGTGTAAGTAATTTCAGCAAATGGTTGGGGAAGTTGTCCTAAAAAAAATTAGTCGACTGATGGAATTTCTTCTTTTGGTTTTCGTAACCGGAAGTTTTGACCCAGATAAACTTTACGAACCAAAGGATCATCGGCCAGCTCTTGTGAAGAACCTGCCTTAAAAAGTTTTCCTTCGACCATCAGGTAAGCACGATCGGTGATGGAAAGCGTTTCATCCACATTATGATCCGTAATGAGAATGCCTATGTTTTTCTTTTTTAATCGGGAAACAATTCCCTGGATTTCTTCTACAGCAATAGGATCAACTCCAGCAAAAGGTTCATCCAATAAAACAAAGCTTGGGTCAACTGCTAGAGCTCGTGCAATTTCTGTTCTTCTTCGTTCGCCACCGGATAATACCATTCCTAAATTTTTGCGCACATGGGTAAGGCTAAACTCTTCGAGCAATTTCTCCACTTTTTCCTTGCGGTCTTTCTTACTCATGTCGCGCATTTCAAGAGGAGCCAATATATTTTCTTCAACAGTAAGCTTACGAAATACCGAGGCCTCCTGCGCCAGATAACCAATGCCGCGCTTGGCCCGCTGATACATGGGTAGGTCAGTTATATTTTCTTCATCTAAAAATATTTCACCACCATTGGGCTTGATCAAGCCTACAATCATGTAGAAGCTTGTTGTTTTACCAGCTCCGTTGGGCCCGAGCAAACCAACAATTTCTCCTTGCGCTACGTGAATGGAAACGTCATTTACTACTGTTCTACTTTTGTATTTTTTAATTAGATGGTTGGCGCGCAAAATCATACTACTAAAACTTTATGTCCTTAATTCTTAATTGAAGAGAAGTGTTTCCATTGAATGTATTTTCTTCTAATGTATAGGCTATTCTAAACCGATCTCCTGCCGCCATGCGGGAATAATTCTCCATCATGTCGAAGCCAACCGCATTGAAAACAGCATCGTTACCTTCCTGAGCTGCCGTAAACCGAAGGTGTTTATCTTTAAAAGAGGTGAGCGAGTTTAATACATAAACATCTTTGGCTTCAAAAACAGGCCTATGATTTTCTGGTCCGAAAGGCGCCATCTGTTTTAAGATGGAATTGAATTTGGGTGTAAGTGAATCAAAGCTAATTGGAAGATCAATTTCAATTACGGGGGTCAACATTTCTTCCGTTAACGTAGAAGCCACTACTTCTTCAAAGCGTTGCCGGAAAGCCACTAAGTTATTGGGATCCATGGTTAATCCGGCAGCATACTTATGACCTCCAAATTTATCAAGCAGATCGCTGCACCGCGTAATTGCTTCGTATAGATCGAAGTCTTTTACGCTACGGGCAGAGCCTGTAATTTTTTCATTGGATTCAGTCAGTATCACCGTGGGTCTATAATATTTCTCCACACACCGAGCAGCAACTATGCCAATTACTCCTTTGTGCCAGGTATTTTTAAAAAGAACTGTGGATTTTGCGTTACGCATCGTTTCATCACCTTCTATCATGGCAAGGGCCTCTTCGGTGATACTGATATCAAATTCCCTTCGAAGATCGTTTTTGATGTTTATCTTTTCAGCAAGTTCATTTGCTTCCTCCTCCGTTTTTGAGATTAATAACTCAACCGCTCCTTTTGCATGAGCCACCCTGCCCGCTGCATTAATACGTGGGCCAAGTGTGAAAACTACCCCTGAGATATCAAGTTCATTTTTGATGGCGGCAATATCTTTTAACGCTTTTAATCCCGGCAACGGATTTTGATTGAGCTTTTGAAGTCCATAATGTGCCAGTATCCTGTTCTCCCCATTAATGGGAACAATATCAGACGCAATGCTTACCGCAACAAGATCAATGTATTCATAAATTTCTTCTTCCTTTCGGTATTTGCGGGCAAAGGCCTGCAAGAGTTTGAAGCCAATGCCGCAACCGCTCAATTCTTTAAATGGATAGTCACAGTCTACGCGTTTAGGATCAAGCACAGCCACTGCATTTGGAATACTATCCCCCGGCATGTGATGATCACATATGATAAAGTCAATGCCTTTGTGATTGGCAAGTTTCACCATGTCAGAAGCTTTGACGCCAAGGTCAAGGGCAATAATTAATGTGAATGCATTTTCTTCAGCCCAGATAATTCCGGCTTCGGAAACACCATACCCTTCGCTATAGCGATCAGGAATATAAAACTCACAGTTGGTGTAAAAGCTTTTGAGATAACTATAGACAAGTGAAACCGATGTTGTTCCGTCTACATCATAATCGCCATACACCAAAATTTTTTCATTCTGATCAATCGCTTTCTTTACTCGCTCCACGGCTTGCGCCATGTCTTTCATCAGGAAAGGATCGTGAAGTTGATCAAGCGTGGGACGAAAGAATTTTTTAGCAGACTCGAAATCTGAAATACCTCGTTGTAAAAGAATGGTGGATAGCTGATAATTGATATTGATACTTTTGCTGAGTCTTTCAACATCATCTGAAGCTGGAATATTTTTATAAATCCATCGCTTGCTCATGTGACGCTAAAAATTGATTGCCCCGTTTTTTCCTGGTACCCCATCGACTCCATTTTTCCCCTTAGTGCCATGCTTGCCATCTTGATCTGAAGTGCCAGTTACTAATACGCCAGGAAGGCCAGGCGAACCTCCCTCTCCACCTAGTCCACCCAGACCACCATAAACACGTACAATTAATCGCTTACCTAATTCATTTCGCAAATCAGGGCAATTAGTACAACGAAGTGTAAGATTGGCAGACTTTCCACCATTTCCACCAGGAGCACCATTTCCACCGTTTCCGCCATTTCCACCTTGACAGACTCTCGTACCAGAACTGCCGCCCCCACCATCTCCCCCACTACCGCCATCACCTGCATTTCCACCTGCTAAATCAATAGATAAATTTCCGTTAAAGATGATCTCATCGGTGTATAAGAATAAATTATTGCCATTGATGCCATCACTTCCGCGCGCACCGTTTCTGCCTATTGTTCCGTCATGGCAAGGCCCATCAATACTGTATCCTTTTCCACCATCCTTTCCATTCTTTCCATTCTCTCCGCGTCCAATTATCTTACAACCATTTCCGACAATCAACTTTTTACAGTGTATATAATTATTATCTTTTACATAATTCAATTTGATAGAGGATGAATCTTTCATGATAAGCGTATCGGCCGAAAGGACATCGGATTCAGAGAAGTCAAATGTCTTGTTCGCCTCGATAACTAAACTGCTATAACGCAGTTGAGAATAGGATGAGCCATGCGCGACAGCGAGGAGAAAAAAAGCTAGTAACAACCTGGTCATGCGGTAAAAGTAAGAATAGGAAGCAATCTTTTAATAAGTATTGGGATGACCAGTTCAAAGCAAATAAAAAAGCAGCACCAAGTGCTGCTTTTAATTCAAGTCGATAGGAAAATCTAGTTAGTAGCCTTTTCCGCTTTTTCTGCGGTTACGCCCTCTAATACATCTTTTATTTCAACGCGAGTGCCGTCTTTGTATGGTACAATCCAAGCATCTTTTACGCCCATATCGCGCATATATTTTTTGAATGTATCAGCCTCCCAATAATCGCGAAAAATACCAATGGTTATTTTTTGAGGTTCGTTTTTGTCCTTATCACCCGCTTCGCCTCCGAAGTTAGGATTGTTCTCAAAGTATTTAGATAAGTCCTTGTTCTTAAAGGCTCCCACCTGCACTTTAAAAACGACACCCTTTGAAAAATCCATTGGGTTGATAATGGGTGTTAACTTAAGCTGTGCAAGTTCGGCTCTAGCAGAGGTAAGTTCCGAGCGCATGCGCGAAATCTGATCTTCCAGTTCTGCAATTTTTGCATCCTTATCGCTGATAGTCGATTGCAGTTGTTTGGTTTGAGTAGTCAGTGTGCTTACACTATTATCGGCTACCTGCTTGTCTTCACTAAGCTGTTTAAGACTGGCTGGGTTTTTCTTGAATTCCTTGGCTTTCTTTTTCCATTCCTTTTTCTCCGCACTGGAGAGTTGGGCGAAAACTTGGATGCCGGAAAAAATCAAAGCCAGGCAGAGGAACAATACTCTAGTTTTCATTTCAATTTGGGTTAAATCTGAGTTAAAAGTAAGAAATTATCTTTAAATGATGCTTTAGACCCATAGGAATTTTGGAGGGTTGAAAGTTGAAAGAACCTTAATGGAGCCATTGCATACTTACTTGTCTAAGCTGCCCACCATCTTTTCAGGCCGCACCCACTCGTCAAATTGTTGTGATGTAACTAAACCTAACTCTATTGCCGCTTCGCGAAGAGTCTTATTTTCCTTATGCGCTTTCTTGGCAATCTTTGCTGCATTTTCGTAGCCGATATGTGTATTCAATGATGTAACCAACATCAATGAGTTTTCCATATGTTGTTTAATGATGGCCAGATTAGGTTCAATACCGGCCGCACATTTATCATTAAACGAAATGCAGGCATCACCAATTAGTCTTGCAGATTGAAGAACATTAGATGCAATTACTGGCTTGAAAACATTCAACTCAAAATGCCCTAATGAACCACCAATGGATACGGCTACATCGTTACCCATCACTTGCGCACATACCATTGTCAATGCTTCGGGTTGAGTGGGATTTACTTTGCCCGGCATGATAGATGAGCCCGGCTCGTTATCCGGGATCACAATTTCTCCAATGCCCGAACGCGGACCCGAACTTAGCATTCGAATATCGTTTCCTATTTTCATGAAGGATACCGCTGCGCGTTTTAAGGCGCCAGATATTTCAACCATTGCATCATGTGCCGCTAATGCTTCAAATTTATTTGGGGCGGTAATGAACGGATAGCCAGTAAGCTCTGCAATCTTTTTTGCTACCAACACATCATAACCGTTAGGTGTATTCAATCCAGTGCCAACGGCTGTTCCACCTAATGCTAATTCGCTCACGGCCTCTAACGCATTATTGATAGCGCGAATGCTGTTATCAATTTGCTGAACATAACCAGAAAACTCTTGACCTAGCGTAAGAGGAGTAGCATCCATAAAATGAGTGCGTCCGGTCTTTACAATGTTTTTATAGTCAGATGATTTTTTTGCTAGTGTATCACGCAATTTCTTCATCCCCGGAAGGGTAATTTCCATTACTTGTTTGTATGCAGCGATGTGCATGGCCGTAGGAAATGTATCGTTTGATGATTGTGATTTGTTCACATCATCATTGGGGTGAAGCACTTTTTTTTCATCGGTTAATTTTCCGCCCGACAAAACATGGGCACGGTAAGCAATCACTTCATTTGCATTCATGTTGCTTTGCGTGCCGGAGCCTGTTTGCCAGATCACGAGTGGAAACTGATCATCCAATTTGCCGGCAACTATTTCATCGCAGACTTTAGCAATCATGTCTTTTTTATCGGCTGCTAAAACGCCTAACTCATGGTTGGCCATTGCTGCTGCTTTTTTTAAATAGCCGAATGCATAGATAATTTCCTTTGGCATGCTTGCCTCAGGGCCAATTTTGAAATTATTGCGCGAGCGTTCTGTTTGCGCGCCCCAATATTTGTCGGCAGGCACTTGCACCTCGCCCATAGTATCTTTTTCGATGCGGAAACTCATAATGATTGATTTAAAATTAAATGCTCCAAAATATACTTATAAAGTCCTAAATTTGTAGATAATTCTTAATGGAGTTTACTAAACACAAAATAACTGAAGCAGTCTGTGCTTTTAGGTTTGATCCCTCAATTAATCCGTGGGATTTAACTTTTTTTTCGAGCTATTTTAATCTTATTAAGTCAGAAGGTTTTGAAAAAAAGCAGGAAATCAAGCCGTTCCAACTTAGTTTTCAAGTTAAACCAAATGAAGAGCCAAGCCAACCAAATTTTCAACAAGGGGAAACTCAAATGGTTTTTAAAACCAACGATGAGAGGTATGCCATCCTAATGGGTAATAACTACATTTCCTTTCATACGTTAAATCATTATCCAGGATGGGATGTATTTAAGCCTGAGACCATAGCTAAGTATATAGAAAAATACTTTTCACTGGGTTTAGGAAAGGGTCTAGTAAACGCTCAAATGATTTATATAAATAATTTTAATCTCGAAAATAATAAAAGCCTCTCTGATTATTTGAGTTTTGTTCCAAATATGAAAGATTTTGGAGAGGGAGAGGAGACTTCACATTTTTTCCAAAGCAATTATAAAATAGCACCCAATAAAAACTTATCTTTAAAGACAGTTCTAAACCCTGAATTTCCGTCTGGTTCAAAAAATGTTGTTCTGGAAAGCAATTGTTTAGCTGAGAATAATAAAAATCAGGGTTGGACTGATTTAGCAGACGAGGCTCATGATGCGGCTAGAAATGCTTTTGTAAAAATTTCTTCTGACTATTTTAAGCAGTTAATAAAATAATGTTAATAAATAACTTAGATTTAAATACTCAGAATATTCAAGGTAATCCTAGCGTTAGCTTGTCGACAAATATGGTTGCGAAAAAACTATATAACTACCCAGATCCTCTTAAATATTTTATATTATCTCCAATTGGCAAGGCCTATGAAGTGATAGGAAACCACTCTATTCTATTGAACCCATCTAAAGGATACTTTTTATACCCATTTTCCCTAACAACGAATCAGGTTGATATTACGAGTATATCAAAAGAACTATTTAAAAACTCTAAACCATTATCGGGGAGGGCGGTACTTGCATTAGATTACGCTTTAAAAAAAGCGGCTAAACGATCTACAAGTTTTTCTAATAGGCTCTAAGTCCCATGAGCTTCACTTTAGAAAAGATTGAAGCCCTTTTTCCAAAAGAGCTTTCTGAACAAAGAAAAGGTAGACTAAGAGAAGGGCTAAAACAATTTCTATCAACTAACTCTACCTCTAAGCTTTATACTAATTTTTATCTTTCAGAAGCATACAATCATTTTTTGCAGGGAGACATGATCAATGACCTTAGATATCCCAGTTGGGATAAGGAAAGTAAAAATTATGTAAAGAATTACTTTAACGTTGTGATTATCTCAAATAGCTGCGATATTGATGAGGCGAATCAAAGTCATCGAGGCATTCCCAAGCAAGTCTTAATATCAAAACTATTCAAGCTTAGCGATTTCAGGGAAGGATTAATTCAAAATCAGGTTGAAAATTCTGAGAATATTATTAAAAGTTTAAAGAATCAGGAACATTCTAATTTGATGTATTTTCCTCCTATCGATGGAGTAGAATACATAGCTTTTCTTGATGAGCTTAGCTGGGTTACAAATGACGAGCTTAATCTTTTAAAAAGCGAGATCAGAGAAAACAGAATTGCATCTTTAGATTATTTCGGATACTATCTCTTCATGTTCAAATTATCTTATCATTTATGCAGACTCCCCGAAGATATTGAACGATAAAACTCAATTATCGCAGACTAATCAAAGCTTCGTCCCTTCATAAATTTCTCTCAATGTCAGTGATACCCCAACAGTATTGATGGCCAAAGTATCTTCAATTGATCGTAGGTCTTTCAATTCCCAATTACCCTTCGTATTGATTTGATAGGTTTCGATGCTGATCGATTCAGAATCAACAGTAATGAATTCTTTTAGTGTTGGGATTTGACGATAGAGTCTGAATTTTATTCCCTGGTCGTAATTTCTGGTGGAGGGTGACAGTATCTCAATCAATACCGTTGGTTGAACAGCCGTATCAGGATCTGCTTTGGATGAAATAATTTCGCCACAGATAATAGAAATGTCTGGATAGGTATAAAGTGTATTCTCGGGAATGTGGATGCGGAGGTCACTTCCATAAGGCTTGCAGGGCTTGCCTTTTGATCGAAAGGCTAACTCGCCAAAAAGATTGGAGAAAATTACATTATGTCTTGCTCCGGCACCAGCCATGGCAAAGACTTCACCCTTAAAAAACTCGTGCTTGTCTCTTGAGGCTTTCTCGAAGAGTAGATATTCTTTTTCCGTGAGTTTGGATTTGTTATAAACGACTATGGGATCCCGGACTTCCATAGTTAAAGGTAACCAAATTCATTTGGTTATGCCATTGGCTTGGTTGCGAATTATTTCACACTCAGCAATCCTTCTTCCTTCGCTTCCAGAAGACTTTCGCCTATGAGATATTGATCTACGGCACGTGCAGCTTCGCGGCCTTCGCTGATCGCCCACACCACTAATGATTGACCTCTGCGCATATCACCTGCAGAGAAAATCCCCTCAACAGAAGTTTGGTAACGATTACATTTTACGTTGCCGCGCTCGTCAACATCTACGCCAAGTTGATCCAACAATCCTTGACGTTGTGGATGCAAAAATCCTAAAGCTAATAGAGCAAGATCGCAAGGAATTGTTCTTTCCGTTCCCGGAATTTCAGAGAAAGAAGGAGCTTTGCCTGGTTCAGCCTTTTTCCACTCAATCTCAGCAAGTTTCAAACCGGTGACGTTTCCATTTTTATCACCAATAAATTCTTTCGTAACAATTGACCACTGACGTTCACAACCTTCTTCGTGTGAAGTGGAGGTGCGCAAAATCATAGGCCAGCTTGGCCAGGGCATTGATTCGTTTCTATCTTTTGGTGGCTTGGAAAGAATTTCTATTTGAGTAACGGATGCTGCTTCATGACGATTGGATGTGCCCACGCAGTCGGAACCGGTATCACCACCTCCTATAACCACAACATGTTTTTTCGTTGCAAAAATATCTTCCACTTCAACTTTCTTACCGCTTACTCTTCGGTTTTGTTGAGTAAGAAAATCCATAGCAAAGTGTACGCCTTTCAAATTCCTTCCGGGAATAGGGAGGTCGCGAGGAATAGTGGAGCCGCCACTCAATACAATCGCATCGAATTCTTCGCGTAGTTGTTGAACAGGAATATTTAAACCAACATTGGCGTTGGTGACGAATGTGATCCCTTCACTTTCCATTACCTGAACCCTTCTCAGTAAAACATTCTTTTCCAACTTAAAGTCGGGAATGCCGTAGCGAAGCAATCCACCCACTTCATCGGATCTTTCAAAGACTGTTACCAAATGTCCGGCTGAGTTTAATTGTGCGGCAGCAGCAAGTCCAGCAGGGCCAGATCCAATAACCGCCACTTTCTTTCCACTCCGTGAAGCTGGAATATGGGGCTTGACATATCCTTCTTCGAAAGCTTTTTCAATAATTGATTTCTCTATGAATTCAATGGCCACCGCGGGCTTGTTAATACCCAGCACACAAGAAGCTTCGCAAGGGGCAGGGCAAATACGACCAGTGAATTCGGGAAAATTGTTAGTAGAGATCAATATTTCATACGCCAGTTTCCAATTGCCTTGATACACGGCATCATTGAATTCAGGAATGTTATTTCCAAGCGGACAACCATTGTGACAAAAAGGAACACCACAATCCATACACCGTGCAGCTTGCTTTTTTGTATGATCTTGATTCACGGTCTTCTCTATCTCCTGATAATCTTTGATGCGTTCTTTTGCATCGCGCTTCGGAGCAGTCTCACGAGTAAATTCTAAAAATCCTGTTGGCTTAGCCATAACTTAATTATCAATGTTCACTTTTTAATCTTATCCGTGGCCTGTGTCCTCACAGACCACCAATGTCAATCCAATCTATTTCGGTCTGTGCGGACACAGACCGAGGAAGTTGTGCTTTGTCAGTTGCCTATTTTTTTACTGGGACTATACTTTAACAGCAACTTTCTTCCCCGCCTGTGCGGCAACCAGGTCTGCTTTCCTTTTTTCTAATACAACTTTGTAATCCATCGGCATCACTTTCACAAATTGGGCAAAAGAATTTTGCCATGACTTCAACAAGTCTGTGGCCACATCGCTGCCGGTGAAAATAGAATGATCCTGGATCATTTTTTTGATTAACGATTCATCTTCTTTATCCATTTCATCGAACATTACCATCTCCATGTTGCAATTCTTTTTGAACGAATTGTTCTTATCGAAGATATAAGCAACGCCACCACTCATGCCCGCAGCAAAGTTTCTTCCTGTTTCACCAAGAATGACAACAGCACCTCCCGTCATGTATTCACAACCGTGATCGCCAACACCTTCCACTATTACTTTCACGCCCGAGTTGCGCACTCCAAAACGCTCTCCGGCACATCCACGAATAAAAGCCTCGCCAGAGGTGGCACCATAGAAAGCTACGTTGCCCACAATAATATTTTGAGAAGCAACAAAACCTGCACGCTTGTCCGGATATAAAATCAATTGTGCACCCGATAGGCCTTTTCCAAAATAATCATTCGCATCACCCTCCAATTCAAACTTTAAACCCGAAGCACCAAATGCACCAAAGCTCTGTCCGGCAGTGCCTTTAAATTTGTAATGAATAGTTCCTTTCGGGAGGCCTGGGCCTAAATAGATTTTTGAAATTTCGTTGGAGAGCATAGTGCCAACAGCACGGTTTCTGTTGTTGATGTCAAACGATCCCTCAACGGCCTCAGCATTTTCCAAAGCTGGTTTAGCACGCTCAATCAACGTCCAATCCAAAATGTTGGTGAGTTCGTGATCCTGCTCTTCTTGTTTGTAAAGAGCAGCATCTAAACTCATCGGCTCTTTGTATAAGATG
>JAYVBN010000544.1:0-6759 GCA_043750455.1 Bacteroidia bacterium
TTTTACACTGTCGGCAATAAAACTGCCGTGCACCTCAACTTCTTGCCCAAAAGCCATGGAACTAAAAAAGACAAGGATAAAAACAGAAAATCGGCTATACACTTTTCAAGGATTTATTTCTCACTTTAAACAATTTGAGAAGCTTGGGAACATAGTCTTCATCCGTATCAACGCTTAAAAAATTAATCTGATGCTTCTTACTAAAGTCAGAAAGTTCTGTTTGTCGGCTACCATGATGTTCCCTTATCCTGTTGCGAAAGTCTCCAAATGAAGTATTAACCCAAATTGTTTTCTTGGTTTCTTTGTCCAACACTGGTATGATTCCAAGCTTGGGCAAATTGGTTTCACGCTTGTCGCTTACCTGAATCATTACCAGATCATGTCTTCTGGCAAGGGATTTCAGGTTGTGGTAAAAGCCTTCATCAATAAAATCGGAGATTAATACAATTACACTTCTTCTTTTGATGGAGTTGAGCGCGAACACAATGGCTTTATTAAGATTTGTTTTTAGAGATTTAGGCTCAAGCTTAACGAGGTTGAAAATGAGCTCGTATGCTTGTCCTAAACCTTTTTTAGGTTTAATAAATTTTTCGCGTACATCTGAAAAACAAATCAGACCAACATGGCTTGATTCTTTGGCACCTGAGAGAGCAAGAACCCCGCATATTTCGCGACTGATGTCTACTTTCGTTTTTCCTGGACTACCAATAGTTTGTGAGGCGCTCACATCGAGGATAAAGAAAATCGTCTGCTCTTTTTCTTCTTTAAAGGTTTTTACAAAGGTGCCATGGCCTTTTGCAGAAACATTCCAGTCAATTGTGCGGATGTCATCACCGTATTGATAGGGTCGAACGTCATCAAACTCTAGTCCCGACCCTTTGAAAATGGAATGGAAGTCGCCCTGCATCTGGCTATTGATGGCCTTGCGGATCTGTATTTCATATTTGCGAAGTTTTTTAAGCAGTTCTTTCAAAGCTGGCACCTTTTTGGTGGATCAAAAATAGGGTAAATATGATTATTTTCGTGACTCATGCTGGGTATTGGAACGATAAAATTTGATAAAAGGTAAATTTAAAATGAAGATAAGGTTTGGCTTGTTGGTGTTGATATTAATCTATGGTTTAGGAGCATGTACACAAAATAAAAAACCTAATGGGGTTTTGGATGAAAAGCAATTGGCGGATCTTATGGTTGAGATGTATACAGGAGAAGCCAGAATGACAAATTTATCATTGCTGAATGATTCAGCAATTAAGCTCTTTCGACCTTTTGAAGAAGCATTGCTTCAAAAAAAGGGTATCTCAGATTCAATTATGAAAGTAACATTTCGCTATTACGTAGAGCATCCAGTTGAGCTTGAACGAGTTTACGATGTTGTTATCGACAGCCTTAGTCTGCGAGAGAAAAAAGCGGGACTCAGACCCAACTAATGGGCATTTGCAATTAATAACTTTTGATTTACAACCACTCCACCAATTACCCCATGGTTTATCCTGTTGATTGTGAACAAAAATTAGGCTTCGATCAGATTCGTATGCGGTTGAAAAACTATTGCATCAGTTCGTTAGGGCAAACCCGAGTGGAGAGTATACAATTTAATTCTAGCTACTCCCTCATTCGAAATCTTCTACAACAGAACCGTGAATTCAAACAGATTTTGGAAAAGGGTGATGCTATACCCACTTCAAATTATTTCGATCCCGAAGAACTTCTTCCAACAATTGCTATCGAAGATTCTTTTATAGAGGAGGATTCTTTTATTCAAATTATAAAATCACTTCAATCTATTTTTGAATTCAAGCAATTCCTCGTCAAGTCAAAAGAGGTTTACCCCTCATTATTTTTGTTGAGCGAGCCAGTGGTACTTCGTACCCAAATTTGGCTAGCGTTACAATCGAGGTTTGATGATCATGGAAAAATAAAGGACAATGCCAGCCAGGAGCTTGGCCGGATACGGAAAAAATTAAAGGAGGAACAAGTAAGAGCAAGAAAGCTTGTCGATCAGATTTTTAGAATCGCTTCCGATCATGGGTTTGTTCCGGAAGGAATGACACCCACCATCCGCGATGGCAGAGCGGTAATTCCGATTTTAGCAGAGCATAAACGAAAGATCAAAGGTTTTATGGCGGATGAGTCAGCGACAGGGCAAACCATTTTTCTGGAGCCTGCCGAAGTGCTTGAAGCCAATAGTGAAATCCGAGACCTGCAGCTTGCTGAGCGAAGAGAGGTTATAAAAATCCTCAAAGAACTAACAGCAATCCTTCGTGAAAATTTGACCGAGTTTAAAAATGCCTATTCATTTCTAGGTCAGATGGATTTTAATAGAGCAAAGGCAAAGTTTTCAATTGATATAGATGCGGAGTTACCTCAGTTGAATGAAACCCCGGACCTGAACTGGATGCATGCCCGTCATCCGTTGCTGCTATTGAGTTTAAAGGGCAAGCGATCCGTAGTTCCTCTCACCATTGATTTGACTGAGAGCCAAAGAATGCTTTTAATTTCAGGTCCCAATGCCGGAGGTAAATCAGTTTGCTTGAAAACCGTTGGGTTGATTCAGTACATGCTGCAATGTGGCATGCTTGTTCCATTGCACGAGAAGTCTTCAGTTGGTTTATTCAAAGACATTTTTTTGGATATTGGAGATCAGCAGTCTATCGAAAATGATTTGAGTACGTATAGTTCACACCTGAAGAACATGGGCTTTTTTCTTCAGCATGCTTCAGGATCAACATTGATATTATTGGATGAGTTGGGTGCCGGGACGGATCCAAATTTTGGAGGAGGCATCGCACAAGCTATTTTGGAAGGATTGCTTAAAAGAAATGTTTGGGGCGTGGCCACCACACATTACTATAATCTAAAACTCTTTGCTGGAAAAACGGAAGGTATCCGTAACGGTGCTATGCAATTTGATACCAAAAAACTAGAACCCCTTTTTCTTTTAGAAATAGGAAAGCCAGGGAGTTCATTTGCCCTTGAAATTGCCAGAAAGACAGGCCTCCCATCTGCAACCATTCAAGAAGCCGAAACTATTATTGGTAAAGATTTGACTGGCCTGGAAATGCTGATGAAATCAGTAGCCGATGAAAAACAAAGTCTGGCTAAACGCGATTTGGAAGTCAGGCAAAAGGAGAAGGAACTTAACACAACTCTGGAAAAGTACAAACAGCTTTCCGGTGAACTTGAAGAAAAGAAGAAAGAGATTCTCAACAAAGCCAAAACGGAAGCTTCCTATTTGTTAAAGGAGACCAACCGCGAAATCGAAAAGACCATACGTCACATTCAAGAAAACAAAGCAGAAAAAAAAGAAACACGAAAGGTAAGGCAGAACCTGCTTGGCTTAATTGATAAAGTGAAGCCCACCGAAGGCAATGTCACATTAATTGAAAATCAGGAAATCAAAGAAGGTGATAAAGTCAGGATCATTGGACAAGAAGTAACGGGCACAGTCTTATCCGTAAAAGATAATTCAGCGGTGGTTCAGTTTGGCGACCTGCGCTCAACATTAAAAGCAAAGCAACTGATCCACAGCCACCATGTTGTGGCCGCTGATTCAACTACTTCGCGGGCGCGGCAAATGGGTGTGGATATTCACAAAAAACAATCTCAGTTCAGCACCACTCTTGATGTCAGAGGTAAGCGGGTTGATGAAGTCATTCCTGTGCTGGTGCAGTTTCTTGATGACGCTGTTCTTTTGTCTCAACACGAACTCAGGATTTTACATGGCAAAGGTGAAGGAGTTTTAAGAAGTGTAATCAGGGATCAATTAAAGCAGACAAAAGGTATAGCCTCTTTTGCCGATGAGCATGTGGAG
This sequence comes from Bacteroidia bacterium, assembly GCA_043750455.1. Lineage (GTDB taxonomy): Bacteria > Bacteroidota > Bacteroidia > Cytophagales > Cyclobacteriaceae > ELB16-189. The sequence continues at coordinate 3,815 of JAYVBN010000544.1, forward strand.
CGAGGAGGGGCAGGCATTACCGTAGTGGTGCTAAAATAAAAAGGCCGTAAATCTCGTTACAGCCTTCATGAAATAAGTTTATACTTTCTTACAACCCAAATGTCATCACCCATTGACCTTTTACATTTCCAACCCGGGCATAACCAGTGCCTTGAAAGTTAAAGGTTAATTGTAGCGTTGTTTCGGTTACAAAGTAGGTCATTTTCAATTCATCAACCCCACTATCGCGGATGATACTGGTCAAAGGATCAGTATCAAATTTCCAGTTTCCACTAGATAACCAAGGGCTTAAAGGAGGCCTTCCTGCTGCTGCGTAGCCAAATGATGTCGCGCCAACGGTGCCAGAAAGGGTTAATGTGAAATTAGTGTAGCCTGTTTGTACTACACCATCCTTCGTAACAGAAGTTGAAGTGGTTTTCCACGTCTTGGATAATTTTCCTAATTGAACTTCCTCATCTGTAGGTGTTGGAGGCTTGGTATTATCGCAGCTAGAATAAGTTAATAGTACGGCTGAGAGTGCCAGTAAAACAAAGATTTTTGCGATCGATTTCATTTTTAGATCCATTAAGAGGCTAAACATACTAAATTCAATCCTTTTATAAAACTACCCTAATGAAGGGATTTCAATAAAGTCTTGATTTAATCAGGCGAATTGCGGTTTTGTAACCCACATTAAAAGCTCCTACAGCATTTATAGACCGTTTTTCAAAGCTAGTAGCTCAAAGCAAGAAGCTAGAGGCTGGTTTTGTATTATTTGAACCCCATAATATCCAATTTGATTGAATCAGGCGGATATTCATGTTCCTGGTTCGAGGCAACGAAAACAATACAGTCTTTTGGCAAACCAAGCAAATTTTCCATGTACCAATGTGTAGATTTTTTGTCCAGATTGGTGGACGGTTCATCCAGAAAAACAAGGTTTGTATCGGAATAAAAAGCCAAAGCCAATTTCAATCTTTGCTTCATTCCGGATGAAAAGTTGGAAAGATGTTTATCACGGGCATGCGATAATTCCATGTGTGTAATTAGTTCTTCTGTCGAGTGATTGCCTCTAATTTTTTTGAACCTGAAGTGAAATTGAACCATTTCAATCAAGGTGAATTCATCAATAAGATCCATGTATGGAGTGGCAATGGAAAGGTGATGGAAAATTTCTGTTACTGAAATTTCTTTACCGTTCAATTCATATTTTACCAAACCCGAACTTTGTGGAAGCTGACCCCATAAGACTTGTAAAAGAGTTGACTTGCCCGATCCATTTGGTCCTGTGATAGCATAGGTGTTTCCTGGGTCAAACGTAAAATCAAAATTTCGGAATACCCATTCGCGGTTAAAACGTTTTCCCAGCTTTTCTGCTGTGATTCTCATTCTGAAGGTTGACTTCCGCTTGAGAATCCTTTCATAATACCTCGCTCGGCATTTCGGATGAAGTTGACGATATAGTCTCGCTCTTTGGTTTGAGGCAGTTCTTTTTCCACCAGATCAAGTGCTTTTGAATTGTTCAATCCTTTCAGAAAAATATAACGATAAATCTCCTGGATTTCGTTAATCTTATCTGAATCAAATCCCCTTCTGCGCAAACCAATTGTATTTACACCGCAGTAGGTGAGAGGCTCGCGCGCTGCTTTTGTATAAGGAGGAACATCTTTTCTGACCAGCGAACCGCCTGAGACCATTACATGTGAGCCTACTTTTACAAATTGGTGCACAGCACTTGATCCACCTATAATAGCCCAGTCCTCAATCTCTACATGGCCGGCTACCTGAACGGCATTTACCAAAATGCAATTGTTTCCAATCACACAATCGTGTGCCACATGCACATAGGCCATCAGCAAACAATTTTTTCCGATGACGGTTTTATACTTATCATTAGTACCCCTGCTTATTGTAACATATTCTCGGATAACAGTATTATCACCAATGAACGTTTCTGTTTTTTCGCCAGCAAACTTTAGATCTTGGGGCACAGACGATATTGAAGCCCCGGGGTAGACTTTTACATTTTTTCCAAGGCGAGCGCCTTCCCAAATGACAGCTGTTGGACCTACCCAGCTACCATCTTCAATGATAACGTCACTTTTAATAGTTGCAAAAGCTTCAATGGTTACATTGTTGCCAATCTTGGCATCGGGGTGTATGCTTGATAGTGGGTGGAGACTCATGAATTTTTACGAACGATACTGGCGGTCATAGTTCCTTCGCAAACTAAGGTGTTGCCCACATAAGCACGGCCGGTCATTTTTGCAATTCCTCTTTTAATAGGTGCTACCAGGTCGCATTGAATAACAAGCGTGTCTCCTGGTAATACCATTTTCCTGAAACGGAATTCCTCAATCCCTAAGAAGTAGGTCCAATAATTCTCTGGATCTGGCACTGTGTTTAAAACCAAGATCCCACCTATTTGTGCCATAGCCTCTACTTGTAATACACCAGGCATAACTGGGTTGCCAGGAAAGTGCCCCTGAAAGAAACCTTCATTCATCGAAACGTTTTTTACTCCTGCTACGCTTTCACTATCAAGATAAATGATTTTATCAATGAGCAAGAAGGGATAGCGGTGTGGAAGTATATTCGAAATTTGGTTAATATCTAGAACAGGAGGGAGGTTAGGATTATATCTTGGAATGCCTTTCTTGTCAGCTTCCAACATGGCTTTCTTCAATTTTTTAGCAAAAGCCACATTGGCAGCATGTCCTGGTCTTGCGGCAAGAATCTGCGCTCTTAATGGGCGCCCAGCCAAAGCAAGATCACCAATGATATCAAGGAGTTTATGTCTTGCTGGTTCGTTATTATAGCGCAGTTCAATGTTGTTGAGAATGCCTTCTTTCTTTACTTCTACTTTCGGCTTGCCTAACATCTTGGCAATGTTATCTAACTCATGAGGTTCCACAACCCGATCAACAATTACAATGGCATTGTTAAGATCGCCACCGCGAATGAGA
>JAYVBN010000545.1:0-3093 GCA_043750455.1 Bacteroidia bacterium
TTTACTTGCTCGTTTAACCTCTTGGTTTCAACTTGATAAAGCTCTGCCAGGTCATCATCTAGCATTATTTTATCACCTCGTAGTAAGAAAATTTTATTCATCACCACCTCATCTGGTATGGCAATTTTTGTCATGGCAAGTATTTTAGAACTTAAAATACCCTAAAATCCCGAAGTCTCAAATTGATTTATTAAATCATTCCTATAACTTGAACAAAATACAATCCTTGGCTTCATTGTTTTGATTGACAAAGCGAAACCATTTCTCAAGACGAGCCTCTTCTACCAATCCGCTCTTTTGAAGTACATGAGCAGAGGCCACGTTTTCTGCATCCACGAAAGTGCCTATTCTAAAAACTCCAAGTTGCATCTTGAGCAATGGCAACATCGCTTTACACACTTCTGTTGCATACCCTCTTCCCCACTGCGTTGGACTTAGAATGTATCCGAATTGAAGTTTGCCCTGATCATTCAACACGCCAAAACTGCCAATCAATTGATTGGTTTCTTTTAGCCTGACTCCGTATGAATAATCAATACCAAAAGTCCATCCCTGAATGGCAAACTTTAAATAATTGCGGGTATCGCTAATCCTTTGATGAGTAGGCCATGACATGTACTTTGTGGCTTCTGTTTTACTGGCGTAGGCATAAAACATTTCTTCGGCATCTTCGTACCTTAGGCGCTCAAGAGTTAACCGCGCTGTTTCAATTTGCTCTGGTAGTAATAAATGCATCATAAATTGGGTAATCGGTAATCGGTAATTGGTAATTGGTAATTGGTAATTAAAAAGATCTTATACAGATGCTAAATTAAAGGCATGGGAAAAGAAACCAATATTGTTCATCAATACTTTAAAAAAGAAATCGAAGGAGCCAAAGTGCTCGTGAAGGTAAATTCAATCCATTGGAAAGGAACAGAACTAACTATTTTACCAGACGGTAATTTGGAGTTGAGGGAATTGGAGTTTGACCCTGAAATTTTTGAAGACCTTAAAGTGGATGGCTTTGAATCTGCGAGCCCGTTGGAGTTTAATCTTTATTTATCGGGATTGGTGAAATGACCGCCTCACCCCCGCCTCTCCGGAGGAGAGGAGCTAGTCCAGTTAATATTGTTAGACCTGAGCTGTTATTTTTTTACTGGAAATTGATTTGTCCAAGGTCAGTCGTATCTTTGACCCGGCAAATCGGCACGACCAGCTCCTGCTGAACTCCCCCAGGGTCGGAAGGCAGCAAGGGTAAGTAGTTGTAGCGGTGCGATGTTCGGTTTGCCATTTTTATTTCCTTCCTTATTTTGCCTTCACTCTTCTTCCTAATCCAGAAACAGCCCCAACATTGAAGTAACCTACTACTTTGCTGCCTTTTGGGTTTACATTGAAAATATTAGTAGGCACATTAGAAAGTGGTGACGAGAATAGTTCACCGAAACCTCCAGGACGATTCGTCTGTATCACAACTTGATTGAGGTAGATAAACGTCTCATAGGTTATGGCCTGTATCTCCACATAAATTGAATCACCCGGCAGGTACGGTGATAATAAGTTACCCTCCTTATCTTCATTGAAGGGGTTGATACTGCTGCGAATAGGAGGAAGAAAAGTTATCCCATCAAAATTTCCGCCTGGCGAAAAGCCACCATCAAAAGCCAGACTGATTTCAGAAGGTTTATTTAAGAGTGTATCGTTTTTAAAGGTCTTGATCCAATAGGCATCTCCACTTCCAGGAAAATCATTCGCCCAGAATTCACAACTATATGAATTCGCTGGAAAAAAGGTGCTTTCTTCTTCAAGAATGACGCTTATGCTATCAATAACCGGAGCACGACCCATAGTAGATACAGACTCAAACGTTTCGCCTTTATAAGAAACGGTAAGTTTATAATCGAGGCCAATCACTCCAAACGTTCCGCCAGGGGTAGCAGGGCTCCATCGATAAAACCCTTTTTTATCAACATCTTCTACAAAGTTCATCAGCTTACCTTCCGAATCCTGAACGCTAACCACGGCACCAGAAACCATAGGTGCAGTTGTACTTTCAAAATAGGGTTGAGTCATCATCAGATTGATCACCTGATCGCCAGGCTTGTTGTTGAGCCATGCCTCCACAACCAGCTCGGCATTTGCTTCCTGCAAGTCCGGGTTAATGACGTCCTCACAAGAAGTAAGGACTACTGATGCTATCAAAAGTGCGACTACAATCTGACTACCTATTTTCATAACGCTTATTCTCTAGAATTTAAAATTATAAGACACAGCTGGAACAACAGTTCCGATGATGGACAATTGCACGGCCTGTGATTGCAAAGGATCTCCATTTACATATCGCTTGTCAAGTTGGTTGAAATAAATCGAGAAGGGATTTTTACGACCATATACGTTGTACACGGAAAAAATCCAATAGTCTGTATTTTTTCGTGGCTTGCCATTTCGCTTTACCGTCCTACCTTCTAAACGTGCAGACAAATCCATTCTATTATAACTTGGAATCCTCACATTGTTGCGGGATTCATTTGCGTTATACGGAATAAGAATCCCCTGCGAAACATATCGTGATGTTGGAAACGTAGTGGGAGTACCTGTTGTGAAAACAAAATCACCTGACACACTCCATCGTTTGTTGATATCATAAAATCCAGCCAACTTAAAATTATGACGCTGATCATATCGTGTAGGATACCAAGACCCTTTGTTGATACCTTCAACCTGTAATTCTGTTCTCCCGAGCGTGTAGCTTACCCATCCGGTAAACCGGCCCGTTTTGCGTTGCAGGTAAAACTCCAATCCATAGGCGCGTCCTTTGCCGCTCAATAAGTCTCCTTCCAAATATTTATTAATGAGTATGTCGGCACCATCGATGTAATCGATTTGGTTATAGGTGTTTTTATAATATCCTTCTATAGAGGCTTCCCATTGATTACTCTCTCCAATATTCTTAAAATAACCAAGCGTGAATTGATCTGACAGTTCGGGCTTAATATTGTTTGACGTTGGTGTCCAAACATCCAGTGGATTTGAAGCGGTGGTGTTTGAAATCAAGTGCAGGTATTGAACCATTCTATTATAACTTGTCTTAATAGAACTCTTCTCATTCGTTTG
>JAYVBN010000546.1:0-10049 GCA_043750455.1 Bacteroidia bacterium
ATCCGATCATTAGCACCCTTTCCTAAACGCGATTCCTCCAATACAACACCACGCTCTTTATCAATTTCTGAATTTTCAAATGTTACCGTGCTGGCCCAATCTTCCAACACCAAAAATCCTTTTTCTAAATTTTCTTTTTTATCTAATGGAATGGGAAGAATGTAAACGGTTTCGTCAAAGCTGGTATAGGCATTTAAGTCGGCCCCAAACTCAACTCCTATGGATTGTAGGAATGAAACAAGTTCATTCTTTTTGAAATTTTTCGATCCATTGAACGCCATATGCTCGGTAAAGTGAGCCAGACCTTGTTGGTCATCGTCTTCTAAGATTGAACCAGCTTTTACGACTAGTCGAAGCTCTACTTTTTTTTCTGGCCTACTATTTTTGCGAATGTAGTATGTGAGGCCATTTGATAACTTCCCGATTTTTATTTCTGGTGATATAGGTAATGGGTCAGTTAGTTTTACCTGAGCCATGGCACCAATGCTTGCCAATAAAAGTAAAAGGGAGATACCGGCATAAGAGAATTTGGCAGTGAATTTTTTCATAAGTGTTTTAGGTAATGGTTATGTAATAAGACAATCAACAAGTATTTCTTAAATGTTGAAATCGATAATTATCTCTTGGTTTAAGCTCTCAAGATTAAACGAGCAGAAAGAATTAATACCCCCAATTTTTTTTGATGATCGTGAGCATCTCCGCATGAATAGCACTGCCTGCGCAGAGCTCTCCGCCAAAGATATGATTATCACCTCCTCGAAAGTCGGTTACTTTTCCACCGGCTTGTTCAACAATGAAACTTCCGGCAGCAACATCCCAAGAATTGAGGTTGTATTCAAAAAAACCGTCAAGTCGTCCACAAGCGACATAGGCAAGGTCCGTAGCCGCACTGCCTAATCGCCTGATGCCATGTGTTTGTTTTAAAAAGGTCTTGATAATTTCAAGATATGGGTCAATCTTATCTAAATGATAATATGGAAATCCTGTTGCCAGCAGACTTTCGCTTAGTGATTGAACAGGTGAGACATGAATCTCCTGCTTGTTCAAATAGGCTGGGTTTCCTTCGCTGGCATGAAAGCATTCTTTCTTGGTAACTTCGTAGATAACACCACATACCATTGTTTTCCCTTTCGCCAATCCTATGCTGATAGCAAAAGGAGGAAGACCGTGAGTGAAGTTGGTAGTTCCGTCAAGTGGATCGATGATCCATTGGTAATCATTTGTTCCTTTTTTGTCGGTGCCTTCTTCTGCTAAGAAACCTGCGCCTGGTAAAATAGTTTCTAAGGCTTTTACTATTTTTCGTTCCGATTCTTTGTCAACGTATGATACCAGATTATTGAACCCTTCTTTTTGTTCAATTCTGGATTTATCAAAATTGCGACATTCCGTAAGGATAAACTCGCCCACTTCTTCACAAAGGTCAGTCACACTTTTTTCGATGGAAGGCAGATTCATGTTTTGCTAGTCTAATTTTATTACATATAATCTTTTAGAAGGTTTTGAATGTCTACATCTGAAATGGTGTTTCTATCACCTTTGCTGTAGATGGAAAAAAGCAAGACAGTAGTATTAATAATCTTCACAAAAGACATTACCCTTGCTCCACCAGACTTACCTTTATTTTTAGAAGCAATAGATAAACGAATTTTATAAATATTATTTCCAAGTGGAGTGCCTAGAGTTGGGTTCTCTTCCAGTTGTGTAAAAAGGATTGCCAATTCTTTTTTTAAGGAAGGGTATTTTTTAGTAAGTTTTTTGGCCTCTTTTCTAAAATTCGAAGAGAGTTCAATTTTATAACTCATTCAAAAAATCTTTAGCCGATGTTGTTTTCAGTTTGCCTTTTTTGAAAAGCTGTACTTCTTCCAGCCCTAATTTTAAATTCTCTAAAATATCTTCATTTGCTGGTTCTCCATCTGTTTCTATTTTTTTGACGTAATGAAGGTTTTTAGCCAATTCAACAAAGTGACTATATTCTTTGTCTGTTGTATACACGGTTACTTGTCTCATAATATTTTGACAGTTTTATCGATTCCCAAAGTTAATAAATAGCATTAAAGAAGTATCAAGACACTTTTTGGGCAGGCTGATCATTTCTTCTGTGTTTTATTTTTTACAAAAGCGAAGATAATGATCAAAGCGGAAATCCATGCTGCCGTTCGGGGAATGAACTCACCCCGCTTGAGGTAGATTGGCTTAAAATCGCCAGAGCTATTGGAATATAAGGCAATCATTTCCTCGCGGGTAATACTGGACAACTCTGTGGTAAACGAGAATACAATGGGTGCAGCCAGTAAACCAAGAAAAAGAATCAGCCAAATCCAGTTTATTCTTCCTGATTTGAAAACAGCCAGATACAGGATAAGATTTGCCAGCAAAATCCAAAGCGATGATCCCAGATAACCGCTATGAAAAGTCCAATTCAACCAATCGGTTTTAAGTTGGATAGCATCCGCCAGAAAAAGGCTGTTCGCTGGCCATTGCAATTTTAAAAAGATATACTCTATAGCCAGCCAAAAAATAATGATGGTGATTTTTCCAGCCCTTGGCCCAAGACTTTGATACACGAATCCGTAACCTACAAAAGCAAGTGTAAATCCAATGGCTTGGATCATAGAGACAATCAGATATTGAAGTTGAAAAACATGACCGGCCAGTAGCGATAAAGCCAACGCAATAAGAATCAACTCGGCATAATTCCAGAATTTATCTTCCGAATGGATTTTATCGGCAAGGGCAAACAAGGGAGAAAGTGCAACAAAGATAAGGATGGGAAAAGATTTCATCAGCCAGCTCGTGATCAATAGCGCTGTTGCAATAATAAATAACAGCCATGGATTTACTTCATACCCACTTTTAACTAATGATGTTCGTTTACTCTCTTTTGCCATCGATCACAATTACAATTTCTCCCTTCACTTCTTTTTGCGAAAAGTGCTGATGTGCTTCTGACAATTTTCCGGTAAACGTTTCTTCGTAAAGTTTTGTCAGCTCCCGGGACACGGACACCATTCGATCTGGCCCCATGCACTCCATCATTTGCTCCAGCGCCTTCACCAGCCGATGAGGTGATTCATATAAAATAACTGTGCGGTCTTCTTCCGCTAATTTTTTAAGTAAAGTCTGCCTTCCTTTTTTATGTGGCAGAAATCCCTCAAATACAAAACGGTCAGTTGGAAAGCCAGAGTTTACAAGAGCGGGTACAAAAGCTGTAGCGCCAGGAAGTGTTTCTAATTTTAATCCTGCTTTCAAACATTCTCGCACTAGAAGAAAACCCGGATCGGAAATACCCGGAGTGCCCGCATCCGTAATCAATGCCATCACCTCGCCATCGGCCATTCGCTTGATCAAACCGTCTAGGATTTTATGCTCGTTGAAGATGTGAAAGCTTTGAAGTGACTTGCTGATGGTGAAGTGTTTTAAAAGTATGCCCGACTTGCGGGTGTCTTCTGCTAAAATGGTATCAACCGATTTTAAAATCTCAAGGCCGCGCAAGGTCATGTCTCCCAGGTTTCCAATGGGTGTGGGAACGAGGAAGAGAGAAGTTTTATTCATTCATCATTCAAGATTAGTAATTCAACATTAAACTGATTCAATCCTGAACGTTGAATCTTGAACTTAATTAAGCGAGCTTATCAATTTCTTTGGCCAGTGTCCAGTCTTTATCTGTTACGATATCGCCCGCATCGTGCGTGGAAAGTTCAAAGCTTACGCGATTATAGACATTCGTCCATAATGGATGATGATCCATCTTCTCAGCCACAATAGCCACTCTAGTCATGAAACCAAAAGCCTCAATAAAATTTTTGAATTGAAAGGTTTTGGTGAGCCGGTTGTTTTTTTCGATCCACATAGAGCCTAATATAAATTGAATGCCCATTAAAGGTAGAAAATCTTAAACAGATTTTTTTTAGACTCTCCTCTATAAGGCTTAAAGAGCAATAAGCCCCTCAATTTCTGAAGTCTTCAGATAAACTTCTATCACGGTATCACTGGAGGGGGCCATCAGTTGAATCGTGAGACTTGTGTAGTTACCGTTCTTCGATGCTTTTTCCTTCACTGTATGAAGTGGGAAAAGTTGCTTCACTTCTTCTTCTTTTCCTTTGGGCACAATGAATTTGAAAATATAGAGCGCGGGCCAGGCATAATGCTGATCAAGTTTTTCCCGGAGGGAAAGAGTCCAGTCGAGTTCCATACGAACTGATTTACCCCTCTCCATTTGGAGAGGGGTAGGGGTGAGGTGACTAATAAAACTTATAGCGTTTGTCTTCAATATTTGAAGCCTCCTTAATGGCTTCAGCAATATTTAAACCCCCGCGATTATTTAGATTTTGTAGAGCCTGATTCTTGAACATAGAATAGTCTCCAATGGCAGGTGCTACTGTTTTGTTTTGCATTTCAATGATAAGAACACCATTCTCCCCAATAAAAGGTGAAGAACTTTTTCCGGTCTCTAATGAAAACGCTTTACCTACTGCAATTGGATCAAAGCCAGCAGTGGATAGATTGTTTGTATTTAGTTTTAGATCACTGGAGGTTCCAATGGAGGCATCCGGATATACTTTTGAAATTTCTTCAAGAGTGCCTTTTTGGGCGGCCAGTTTTTCTGCAATCAACTTTCCTTTCAGTTCGTTGCGAACGGCTGGGGTAATTTCCTCTTTCACTTTCTCCAAAGACTTAAAACCCTTCTCAGTTTCGCCTGTCATAACAGCAACAACGTAGTTATCGTCAAGGTCAAACACATCTGAAACCTTTCCAATTTTAGCATCGCGGAATAACCAAGTCACCATTTGTCTTGCATCACTCAGGTTATTCACTCTTCTTTCGGCTGTTCCCAGATCATTGGCATCAACAACGATCAGATTTTCTTTCTTAGCCTTTTCTTTGAAATCCTCTACTCCTGAAAGGTCACCTGAGAAGGTGTCGGCTTTGCGATATGCTTCGTTTTGAGTTTCATCACTTGGCGTGATCTCGCGTTCGATAGTTGCGACAGTATAAGCAATGTTGTTTTTTAATTCAGTGACGCTGATAATATGATATCCAAAGTCAGTCTCAACAACATCATTCAATACACCTGTTTTTTTGGCATCAAAAACTGCTTTTTCAAATGGCTTCACCATCTGGCCAGAAGGGAACCAACCCAGGTCTCCACCGCGGGAAGCTGTGCCATCTGTTCCGAACTCACGTGCTTTCGCTGCGAAGTCGGCACCTGCCTTTATTTCACCGAGGATCTTTCGGGCTTTAGCTTTTGCTGTCTTTTTGGCTTCGTCCGTTGTGTTGTCCCATTTAATCAGGATGTGACTTGCTTTTGCATTGAAGATAGTATCAGTACCGATCTTCACTATTTTAACAACTTTATAGCTGTTACCATCTAAGAAGGGATCCATTACCATTCCTGCTGTCAGGCTTTCTTTTTGAATGTTTAAGTACTCAGGAAGAGAGGAGATGCTGTATTTTGCGAAAGCACTTTCTCCATCGGAATTAACACTTGCAAAAATTGAATCCTCGCTAACGGTTTTAAAATCATTGGCCAGCTTAATCATCTCTTCTTTAATTGCAGTTGTGTCCTCGCTTGAGGCTGCAAGAGGAAATGCTACATAGCTTACGTTCCTCGTGTTTTCGGCCTTGTATTTTACTTTGTTTTTGTCGTAGTAGGATTTAAGATCATTGTCAGAAATTTTAACAAGAGAGTCACTTACCCCAAAGAACGGAACGAATAAATATTTTACTTCAGCTACATCATTCTGTGTATGATACTCTCGCTCTCCGTCCTCGTTAGTAACGTAATTAGTTTTTAATAGCAGATTTTCATATTTGATGCGTTCGCGGCTAGGCGCTAATTCTTTTTTGTATAAATCCCAACGTATACGTGGTTCTGAATTTATAGGCTGAGCATCTAATGATTTGATATAAGAAATTAACCTATTGCGGTCAAATCCACCAGTAGAATCAACAAACGAACTTTTGATACTTTCATCGATATTTTTGCCTTGAATCATATCCCAGATTTCGTCAGTAGGTACTTTTACACCTACTTTTTCAAATTCAGGAACAATAGCGTGACGTGCAATCAAAAGATCCCAAGCTTGTTGGCGTAATGAGATCATTTCACGCTCACCTGCTTGGCGGCCAAAATTCAGAATATAGTTATTCTCACGTTCTTGTACGGCAGCCTGAAATTCTTCAAGAGTTATTGATTTACCTCCAATTTCACCAATTGTGTTATCGGTTCCTCCAAAAAGTGCTGTAGGACCACTTCCGAATAAGTCGTTTAGAATAAAGGATACAATGGCCAGGGCAACAAAGCCTACTATCCATTTGGTCATTTTAGTTCTTAATGTGCCAATCAATGCCATAACTGATGATTAAAAATTTATAAAATATTAAAACTGCACTCTTCTTATAATACCTAAATCAGGGATCTTCGTAAAGAGCCCGCAAATTTAACCCCTTACTTCAATTCAGCAAAGGGCAAATCTTAATAATCTCGAATTAATTCAATTGATTTTCAGGTATTTAGACCGTGATTCAAGTTCAAAATTCGAGGCTAATGCAATTTTTTTGAATAGGCCTGTCAAAAGCGAGATTTGAAATTTGATCCTTAAATTATGTTTTCCTTTTTCGCATAGTAAAAAAGAAAAACAAGGCGATTGATAGCATGATCGACCAATAGGCCTGCCCGATGCCCAAAGTCATAATTTCGTAGATGCCGATGATGAAAAATACAACGGCCAGAGAAAAGATAAGCGTATCAACAAGTTTCATTAATTCTCCTTCACTTCAAATTCACCTTCTGGTTTCAGAATCGTATAATCAGAAAGATCTTGAGCGGCTTCGAGTCCGGTGCCGTAGATTACTTCGGTTTGTTGTTTTATGGTTACGAATTTATCTGTGAAGATTCTTTTTGTATCCTGTTTCCAAAATAATTCTTCGGTGTTAAGTTGTTCATTTTTGTCTAAATTTTTTACTTCAACCTTACCTCGCCCCCGCCACTTTAACTCAGTTTTGAAAAAGAAAGCAGTATTGGCTTGCAATGTGGACGTTAGTTTGCCTGTTTCATCATAAAACTCAAGATAAAGTCCTTCTGGAAATTCCTGATCTCCATTTTGAAATTCAAATATTTTTTCGGCTTGTAATTTTACTTTTAAGGTCTGCTTTTCGGTATAAAGCATTTCAACATTTTCAAATTCGCGCATAGGGCCAGTATAGGCAACTGGTTTTGCTGTTTCTTGCGGTGTGCACGACCAGCCTGTTAAGACAAAGAATAAGAGAAAATTGTGTCGGTTCATTCTGCGAAGAAATTATAAGCAAAAAAAAGGCCAGCCATTAGGCGGGCCTTTCAACTATTTCAAAATACGTGATTAATCTTTTCCGCGGACCTTCAAAATAACGCTTTCTCCAATCCAACAATCAATTTTTTTAGATTCACCTTCCTTCCAGCTTAACTCAAAGATCTCTGTCACCGAAGGGAACTGAGATCTGGCATTAGACATCTTTTGGCTGTTTCCTGCGCGTTGATACATTTCGTAAGCAGCAATGAAAACGAGGCGATCTTCCGCCATGCTCACCTTTTTAGAGCAATCGCTCATGCTGCCAGCATACAGGTCTCCAATCTTTTCATATCCGTCTTTGTTAGCTGGATTGGCAGCCATCGACTGTCTAAAAAGATCGCGGGCTCCTGATTTATTTCCTTTTTTACTCTCAATGCTACCCAGATAAATCAGAATCTCAGATTTGTCCGCTTGATCCTTGGTCAGCGTAAGTGCTTCTTTCAGATATTCTTCAGCCTTTTGGGTATTGTCCATCGACAGATAACGCAGACCAATGTTCTTCGCCAAGCCGAAATCTTTTTCAACTTTATGGATGGCCTCACCCGCTTCGAGCCACAATGGATCGTCAGTACATTTGTCATTTAACATGAAGCTAAAAATTTTCTTGGCTAACGCTATATCTGTAGGATTTTGCTTGAACTTAGGCGCGAGATTCTTCTTCACAAAAGCACAATCTACCTTAACGAGGCTCACCAATATTCCGTCAATTGAATCTTTATAGCCCTTCAACTTATCGGCATCTGCTTGCTTTCCTTTTTCAAGGGCAATTTTGGTTTTGGCGTCAATGGCCAGCATGATTTTATCATACCGTTGTAAAATTTGTTCATCGTTAAGGCTCTTGTGAAAGACCACGTTTGCCTTTACAACATTCATATAGTTCAATAATGAAGGATCAGAAACATTATTGCCGTTCAATTCAAAAACCTTGTCATAAAGAGCAAGTAGTTCAGCGGATTTCTCTTTATTCTTAACACTATGTTTGAACAAAGCACCAGCTTTGCGATTTAACACAGTTGCTTCTTCTCCGCATGACTTTATGCGCATATCATAAATCGACATAAGAGAATCAATCAACACTTGCTTCTTCGCTGGATCAGTTTCTTTTTCAGCCAGTTTATCATAAATCTCTGCTCCATCAATATAGAGTTTTGTATTCCAGTTGGGTGCATTGGACAACATCCAACGCCACGCTGCAGTAGCACCACGATAATTGCCTTGCTTCATGGCGTCACCATAAATGGCAACTGACTCCTCCGCTTTCGCTTTATCATCTGGCCATTTATATTCCTTACATTGCGCAAAAGCTAAATTTCCAGCCAGAGTAAGCAAGGTGAGCGCAAAAGCGCTTGTCAACATTTTCATTTTCATAACTTTTTTCATTTCTAGTCGAACCTTCTTTTAATAAACCATTGATCGTTAAACGTCACGCCAAAATATAATTTTACGTAGTTTTCTTCAATTTTATTTAGTGCAAGATCGCCACGCTTTCCAAATTTTACACCAATATCCACGCTAGAAATTCTACCTACCGGCAGAGATAAGCCAAAATTAATGCCAAAATCCTTTAAAGTGTTACCATTTACCAAATAAGGATACTGATCTATGCTTACACCCGTTCGGTATGTGACGCGCTTCAAATAATTTCCTGGCGATGAAGCATTGGGTGTTAACTCTCCTCCAACCGCAATTCTCCATGCCCCTTGGCCTGCAGGGTTCTCTCCGCGAAAATCCCTGAATTGGGTATAGTCAAGATACATAATATCGCAACCTATTGTTACCTGGTCGCCTTTGCTAAAAGAGATACCTGCCCCGAGCGTTTGAGGTAAGGTTACTGTTCCTTGTAGTGTGGCAATAGCTACCGAATCGATAAGCCTGCCGCTAACATACCGCTCAACCAGTGCATGATAGGAGGTTTTTGCACTGGAATTAAAATCATACGTAAGTCCAATGTTTAATCGGTAATTTTTTTTGAAGAGGGAGTCTTTATGAAATGAAAAGCCAGTGGAAACATTGTAATCCTTGTAGTAATATCGCTCTACTACAGTAGGCACAAAAACGATACTCTGCTGGCTTCCCAATACTGCATTCGCATATTTATTATTTATTGCGCCAAATAGATAATTGAATCTTACACCTAGGGAAAACGTTTTGTTAAGCGCAACGCCATTTGACCAAAATACCTGGTTAATTCCACCGTCACCGGTCTCTACAACGGCTACTTTGTCGGTGCTGCCTGCAATGTTGTCTGTATAATTAAATTTATAATTTACGTTGGTGTATGGCATGAGGCCTGTTGAAGTTGACCACCAACCGCGTTTCACCGGAAAGCCCAGCGCAAGATAGTTTATGTTTCCGCTTCCATTTTTTTCGGTTGCATTGCCGTTATTCAGCGTACGACTTTCTCCAACAATACCAGATTCAAACACTGTTAAGGTATTGAAAACTAATAAAGCAGGGTTTTTATTGTTCAGATAGTAGTACTGAGGATTGCTAATTCCCACTCCGGCCATTCCCTGATTGTGAGCCAAAGAATTTCCATAGTACTCGCCAATGCCAAAAGCAGAAAATGGACTTCTCGTAGCCTGACCTTGGGCGGTTAGGCCGAATAGTATATTAGCTAATAATAGAAGGACAATTCTTTTAACGACCAACATTGTGCTCTAAAATCCTGTTTAAGCCGTACAAGACGAGATCAGGGGCTGCAAATATGGGTTGTTTAAG
>JAYVBN010000547.1:0-3803 GCA_043750455.1 Bacteroidia bacterium
TAACGAAACACACAGCGATCAGCCCATTACTCAAAAAGATGCCAAGCGCATTGTAGCGCTTACATTTTCTTGCCTCACGAAAATTGACGACAGTCGTGCCGTACGCAACCGCATGTCGCTGGCCGAGATTACCAATATCATCAATCAACCGAACCTGACTACTGAAGTAGTAGGTCAGGTGCTCAACCTGTTTCGCGAAAGCAATAATTCATTTATCCGCCCATACAAAACGGACGAAGACCAGACGCATAGGCTTACACCCGACAGCGTGCTGGACATTACACACGAAGCATTGATCCGCAATTGGGGCTTGTTGAATAAGTGGGCCAATCAGGAATTTGAATTTTATTCTACTTTCCTCGATTTCAAAAAGCAATTGCTACGTTGGAAGACCAGTGGCAAAAGCTCGGGCTTTTTATTGCCGCTGGGGCCGCTCACCTACTTTGAGAACTGGTATGACCAATGCAAACCCAATCGTTATTGGATTGATCGCTATTCGGAAATCAAGAACGACCCACAACAATCGATACAACAATCCGAAGTTTTACTGGCTGATACCAAAGAGTTTATAAAGCGCAGTGCCGGCAAAGTAATGCTTACGCGTGCGTTTATGAAATACGGGGCGCGTAGAATAGCTATTGGTGTAGCGTTATTGGCCATGGTGCTGATGACCGGATTTTATTGGTACGATGCACAGCGCAAAACCAATAGCCGTGTGGAAAGCTTGGTGATGGAAAAGGCTCATCATCTGTTGCAATCCAAAGAAGTGAGCGACATCAGCAAAGCCACGTATTTATTAGTGGAAGAACGGCTCAAGAATGGGAGCTTACTCTCGTATCTGTCTAGCTTGAATAATGCCAAGCAGCGTATAGAATTATCCATTGCATCCTACCGCTTGCTGTTGTATTTTGATAAGCACAGCACTATGCCCCTGAAAACCGAATTAATGGAGCGGATTGTAGGTGAGGTTCAAAACTTTGAAGGCACTGGACAAGAACGCGCCACCTTTTTATTAGAGCAACAGAACCAGTTTTTGTTACTTCTGGCCTACGATGAGTACTACAATCCCTCAGCTCGCATTGCTGACGAAGTAATACCTACAATTACTCAGCTTAACCAGAAACTGATTGAACACTTTTTTTCCAATACCGATCCATACAAACCAATCGTTCCTACCGAACTGAACCTTGCACTTCAACTCTGGCTCACGTTTGGCAAACCCAATGCAGCCGACATTGAAGTTGTGCTTGGCAAAGTTTCGCCCTTCGCAGATTCTTCAAAAAGAATCTTCGATCATTACTACGTGAAAGGAAACTACGAAGCCAACGGGCGGATTCCCAGCGATTATAATGGTGGCTACCACACCATGGCATCGCTCTTTGCAGCAGCCGGAGATGCAAAGAGCATCATCCGCTGTTTTGAGCAACTGCCCGATGATTATTTTAGAAGTAGTTTATTCAATAACTATAACAACGTATTGGGTTATCTCTATCAATACGACCATAAAGAAGCAACAACACCCATATCAAAATGGCTAGCAGAACATTTTTCTTCGGACGACCCTCTGACTGTCTATCGCAATATGGTAATCCGCTCAGGGTATATTCCTGGTTTTTTTGGCATTAACCTGATTAAAAACTATACACGATCGAATACGGGATATTTTCATGTTAACCTGGGATTGTCGCAACGTGAGCAATTTTTTGCCATTGCTAACGAGTATGAACGACTGGCCAAAGAAGTAAAAGATCCCAATGAGCGCAATTATCTGTTGGCGATGCACCACAAGCGCGTAGCCATCTTGTACAGCAAATACCTTTACGATCGCGGCCTGCTGGTAGATCAAAATCAAATGGACGAGTGGTTGGACAAAGCCTGGGATTATTTTAAACAAGTGAGTGATGTACACCTGGCCGGAAAAGTTGCCGTCAATTATCGCTATCTCAGCGATGGCATTCGCACCATCCAATCGCCCCGAAAGCTGGTGTTTCTCTATCCAGACTATCGCGATGGATCTTTTGCCGATCGGTACAACACCGATGTATTTGTTGACCATGCGGTGCGCAAGGGTATGCTAAAGAATTTCTACAACACTTCCGAGACCATCGAACTACTTCACGAATGGATATCTACATCTACTGAAGTTTATTTCTACAGGCGCAATGGTGAAGCCACCGGTTACTTTAAGAATGATTTTGTGGTAAGCGATACATTGCTTACCGAAATAATGCGTTTCGTAGATTCTTCTCCAGCCGGCAAAAGCTTTGACAAAAATTTACCCATTCTCTTGTTGGCAACCCGGAGTTTTGAAAAGGGAGACACCGCTACAGGGTTAGACTATTTTCAAAAACTGGAGAAAGAAAAACTGCTCAGTTCTGGCAACAAGTACGAATACGTTAGTCAAACATACTTCATCAATGCCATGATAGATCTGGCCACTTATTTAGCGGTGGCTGGGTATACCAACGAATCGTTGGATTTGATTTCGCAGTATGAGCCCTACCAGAAGGCATTTTTCTATACCGCAGCAGCGAACAGCTTATATGACCAATACAAGCCTTCTGCTTTTGCGTTTCTGGATTCAGCGTTCAGCACCATCAACCAGGTAGATTATAACCAGTATAATGGACTGTTCGATGATGAACAGGATGCCAAACGCTTCACCATTTATGTAATGGGCAAAGTAGGTGGCGATCGCGTTAATAAATTATCCAACAACTATATCAAAGAATTGATTGAGCGCTCGCGGGTACGGGGTATCAGGGGAATGATTTTGGGCACGGCCACGGACGGAAACTATTACACCGCACTTACTACCATGCCACCCACGCTAACCGAACAAGAGGACCTGCAATGTTATATTGCTATCCTGGGTCAGGTTGCCCGCTCACAGAATAAAACTTCGGGCTGGGCCGGCATGGATGAATCACTACTGTGGGAATTCAATTACTTTTTATCTCCTCAATAATGAGAAAGAATATTATTCTATACTATGTTTTAATGCTCCTCCTGGTGATGGGCGCTTTTGCCGCCATGGCGCTGAACAGTTATGGCGTTGTGTTAATGAGTTATGTCGCACTTGGATTTGGGCTTGTGTTTTTGTTTGAGTTGGTGTTGATGCTACCAAAAGAAGAGGAAATGACAAAATTCTATAAAGTCAGTTTGGCGGTGGAGTTGGTAGCATTAAGCGGTCTGTGTTTACTATACTTTCTCCGTGGCATTTCAGTGGAAATTCCATACACACTGCTGTTGAAGTTTATCTTGTTTGTACTATTGTTTGGCGTGAATATCTATCATTTGATTCGCGCATGGCACTATGCCAGCCAAACACCAATAAAAGTAAAAGGCAGTATTGTATTATACTTCATAGCGTTGTTACTGTACATAGCTGGCAGTTATCTTCCAACGTTTGGTACATGGATCGCGATTATATTAGCTCTTGCCTGTCAGGCAGCATTTGTCCTGTTTGGCTGGTGGAAGGGTTGGGTGATCTTAAACGGTGAAGAGACTAGTGCGTGGAAAAAGGTAATTCAGTTTCGTAACAAGTCTGGGATCCAATTGATTTTTTTCACATTGGCTTCCTTGTACTTCATGCTTAACACCGTGCATCTGTTGCCACCGCTCTACAATGGCGCACTTCCCAACGGATACTCTAAGGTGGTAAACCAGTGGCAACAAGACAAATCCAAGACCGATCCGGCTGACTTCGAGCAGGCATATAAAAAGTTTTTGGAGGGGAAGTGAACCCCTTCTAACCAATAAGGCTTTAATAATCTTATTGAGTGAACTCGTAAATTACTGCA
>JAYVBN010000548.1:0-4062 GCA_043750455.1 Bacteroidia bacterium
GCCATGATGATGGCGTAGTAACCTTTTACACCTGCCTCTGCAAGCAGAGCAATCATGTAATTGGATAGGGCTTTGCAATCACCATAACCCGTTTCGTCAACCAGTTTTGCTTCAAAAGGCTGCCAGCCGCCAATTCCTAACTGAATGCCAACGTACCTTGTTTTGGATTGAAGGTAATGATACAGAATGTTTGCTTTTTCCTCAATCGTTGTTGCGTGTAGAGTAAGTTCTTTTATTTTCTTTTTTGTTGATTCGGGTAATACAGCTCTGCCTTTGTTAAGAGACAGTTGCCACTTTCCATAATTCAGCCAGGTGTCCATTCTCCCGGTGTAGCCATCAAAGGAAATTTCATTGGATGAGGCCAAAATTGTTGGAACCACGTGGTTGAGATTTGGACTGTACTTTTCAAATTTTCCAGGCTTAATATTTTCGAACGACCATACCAAAGTTTCTTTTTCGGGTAGCGCAATCTTCTTTGGTTCAGCAATGTTCAAAAGTTTATACTTGGGTTTTAATGTTTGGGGATAGCTGATCGAGTAAACTGACTTTTGAATAGAAATTTCATCGTCTGTATATTGATGAAAGGTGGGTATCGAATAAAGTGATTTACGAAGTATTTCATACTCGTATTCTACCGTATACGGATAAACGGACTGAGACATATCCGCCCGTTTCAATCGATCGTCAGTAAACAAAGAGACTCCATCAAAATAGCTTTGATCTACTATTTCGTTTTGTTTTAATTTTTTAATCACTTGGCCGGCTGCATCATAAACAGTTCCCTTCAGCGACTTAATCACATTAAACTTATCGTAGAATACCGCTAGTTCTGCCTGATCTTTCCCTTGAGGATTAAGAACGGTAACAACATAATGATAATAGACATTGCATTGTGTTGTCGAAACAATTTCAAATCTCGTTTCCTGATCTCGAACCACAGCATACATCCCGGCTTTCATATCTTCAGGAATGTCGCTCACACGGTACTTAGGCTCTTCATTGAAGGGTGATAAAAGAAAAGTCAGGAGTAATAAAAAATTCATCGTCATGTTATTGGTCGCGTTTTTTCTCGTTCGGCAACTCACCAAACATACTGTTGAAAACCGAAAGAATAAGACTGAACCCCAATGCCCACCAAAATCCATCCACACGAAAGCCGGGAACGAAGTAATCGACCAGTAAAATAATAATGGCATTGATCACCAATAAGAATAAGCCCAACGTAAGAATGGTAATGGGAATGGTAAATATAATGAGGATAGGTTTGACGACTACATTTGCAATAGAAATCAAAGCGGCTACCAGTAACGCATAACCATAATGCTCGACATGAACCCCTTGTTCTAATAAATAGGCAGTTAATAAAACGGCCAAACCAGAGAGAAGAAATTTAAGAATACCGTTCATGTTAGATTATTTTTTAGGGAAATGTCGATAGATTTCCTTTCGGTTAAGTGCCCTTGAAAGAACGATGACCTCATCCTCCAAGTAAAAACCAATTCGATAATCGCCAACCCTTATTCGATATCTATTCTTGGCGCCTTCCATTTTTGTCATCTGAAGTGAGGAAAGACCTGAAGATTAAACGATAAGTTCGATTGTGGATTTATTTTAACTTGAACTGCTTGAGGGAGTTTCTTCACATCACGTTCAAAACTGCGATCGCCCAAAACTTTCATTTTCCAAGATTGTCCAGAAACGATTGGCTTTCTTTTTCCGAAAGACGGCCATATTTTTTGCCATCCTCCATTGCTATGGAGAGGGCAGCATCTTCGTCAGCTTCTGTAAAAATTTCAGTTTCAATTTTTAATGCTTTTACTAACGCATCAATTACCTCTTGTTGCGATTCATCGATTTTCAATACATATGTCTTCATGAAGTAAAAATAAATAAAATTGTCATCATGATTGGCAATCATACCCTAACTTAGAGCCGATGTACGCCATTGTTGATATTGAGACCACGGGGGGCTACGCAGACAATCATCGCGTAACGGAAATAGCGGTTTATCACCACGATGGAACTCGAATTACCGATAAATTTCACACCCTGCTAAATCCTGGAAGAAATATTCCAGGATTTATTACTGGCCTCACTGGTATCACAACGCAAATGGTGAGCAAGGCACCAGCTTTTGATGAGGTGGCAAATGAAATTCAGGATTGGTTGAAGGATCGGGTGTTTGTTGCCCATAACGCACATTTCGACTATAGCTTCATCAAAAAGGAATTTGAAGAGGTTGGTATCAACTGGCAACCTAAGAAACTCTGTACTGTAAGATTAAGCCGAAAAATAATTCCTGGATTAGAATCGTATGGTCTTGGGAGGCTATCAGAAAGTTTGGGCATAAAAATTCCTAATCGTCACCGCGCAGGTGGAGATGCAGAGGCGACAGCAACGATATTTTCAATTCTTCTTCAGCGCGACAATACAGGGGTGATCGCGAAAGCATTGAAACGAAATTCTGGTGAAACCATTCTCCCTCCTAATCTTGCCAAAGAAGAATTTGATAAGCTTCCCGCTAAGCCTGGTGTCTATTATTTTTTAGATGGTCACGGTCAGGTTATTTATGTAGGCAAGGCAATCAACATCAAGAAACGTATTGCAGGTCATTTTACTGGAGAAGCACGTGAATGGAATAGATCAAACATTCGTAATGAAATTCATCACATCACATACGAACTCACGGGCACAGAATTGATAGCATTGATTCTGGAGGCTCAGGAAATAAGAAGGATATGGCCGAAATATAATCTCGCGCTCAAGTATAAAGTAGAAGAATGGGGTGTATTTGATTATGAAGATCGCAATGGGTACTTGCGTTTTGGTGTGAACATTGTGCACAAGGGAACGAAACCTCTAATTACATTTACAAGTAAAGGTGATGCGTGGAGCTTTATGTGGGCGAAGGTGAAAGAGTTTGATCTTTGTCCGAAGCTAAGCGGGTTGCAGATCGCAAAAGGACTTTGCTATAGTTATCAAACTGGTGATTGCAAAGGCGCGTGTATGGGAATTGAAACGGTAAAGAAGTATAACAAGAAAGCACAGAGAGCCATTGATTCCTTTTTTGACAAGGGAGAATCCGTTGCCATCATAGGCCGCGGAAGAAAAATGGATGAGAAGTCGCTTGTCTTGGTGGAGAACGGAAATTATCTGGGCTTCGGCTTTTTTGATAAGGATCAAACCATTCGTGATTTAGAGTCAGCAAAAAATTACATCAAGATTGGAAAGGAGAACAGAGTGGCTCAAAATATGGTCAATTCTTTTTTGATGAACCCAAGAGGCAATGAGGTGGTGACGTTTGAGCAATAGTCTAATAAGTTCTTGTAAAAAATAGTTAACTTTAAAAAAGTCATAATATGTCGGCATCGGAAGTAAAACGGAAATTGATTTCCAAAATTAAAAGCTCAAAAGATGAAAATCTCTTGCGGGATATGTATGATGTAATTAAGGATGAGTCGAGAAAAGAAATGCTTGTTCTTTCCAATGAGCAAACACTGGCGATTCGTCAAGCAGAGGATCAATTCTCAAAGGGTAAATTTTTAACGGATTATGAGGTGAGAAAAAATACCTCCCGATGGCTCGCAAAATAATTTGGTCTGAACGGGCCGCTTTTGACAAGGATAGAATACTTCAATATTGGCTGGACCGAAACCGCAGCAAATCTTATCCGCTTAAACTGAATAAACTTTTTCATCAAGCTGCAAAATTATTATCTCAGCGACCATTAATTGGAAGAAAAACCTCAGTTGAAGGAGTAAGATCCAAGCTAGTCAGGGATTACCTGATATTTTATAAGCATACAGATAAGACCCTCGAAATTTTAGTGATCTGGAGTGGTAAAATGAATCCATCAGATTCTCCTTTTCAGTTGTAAAGCATCCACCTAAATCTTTAATATTGCACTTTCTTAAAATCAGAAATAAGGTTAATTATGGCATTTGCAGCAACAACAGAGCTTCACCAGGAGCATAAAAAGAAAATTGCGGAAGTGATGAGGGAAGTAGGCAAGGTGGTTGTGGGTCAGGAGTACCTGGTCAACCGCCTTTTGGCAGGCTTATT
>JAYVBN010000549.1:0-18799 GCA_043750455.1 Bacteroidia bacterium
GGCGAACAAGTGAGTAGAGGCTTAAAGGGTTTGTTATATGGTGAGCGCGGAGTGTGGCGCCCCGGGGACTCTCTTTACCTAAGCTTCATTCTGGAAGATAAACTGAAAACACTTCCGGCAAATCATCCAGTTGTATTTGAATTGCAAAACCCGCAAGGACAAGTGACCAGCCGGTTGGTGAGATCGGGTTCTGAAAATGGTTTTTATAAGTTCGCAACCGCTACGTCCTCTGATGCACCTACCGGAAATTGGTTGGGAAGAGTGAAGGTTGGAGGAACAGAATTTACTCAGCCATTGAAAATAGAAATGGTAAAACCCAACCGACTTAAAATCAATTTGGATTTTGGTGTTGATAAGTTAACAGCGGGCAGTAATAATGTTTCCGGAAAACTGAAAGTGAACTGGCTACACGGTGCACCTGGAAAAAATCTGAAAGCAGAATTTGAAGTATTGTTGACCAAAGCGGAAACGAAGTTTGCTAAATACTCGGAATTTGTATTTGATGATCCGTCATTGAATTTCTACAGTGAATCTCAGCCGATCTTTGAAGGTTATACTGATAATGAAGGCAATGCAACGGTCAATGCTGATATAAAGGTTTCTGGCGAAGCGCCTGGGATGCTCAATGCTATCTTCCGCGGAAAAGTTTTTGAAGAAAGCGGTAACTTTAGTATCGATCGCTTTAGTATTCCTTATTATCCGTATGAAGCCTTTGCGGGCATTCTTTTGCCAAAAGGCGATAAAGCAAGAGGAATGCTTCTTACTGATACAACGCATCGTGTAGATGTGGTGACGGTTGATGCTGATGGCAACCCGCTTACACGAAACATTGAAATGAGTCTTTATAAAGTAGAATGGCGCTGGTGGTGGGATAGCTCCGAAGAAGGAACAGTCAATTATATGTCGGGAAATTATTCTCAACCTCTGGCTGTTGGAAATATCAGAACAACTAATGGTAAAGGTTCGTGGAATTTTAAAATTAAATATCCGGAGTGGGGTCGTTATTATGTAAAAGCGTACGATCCACAATCTGGTCATAGCTCAGGTAAAATTGTCTATATCGATTGGCCGGGATGGGCCGGTCGTGCGCGACAGGATGGACAGGGTGCAACTATGCTT
Organism: Bacteroidia bacterium; assembly: GCA_043750455.1. GTDB lineage: Bacteria > Bacteroidota > Bacteroidia > Cytophagales > Cyclobacteriaceae > ELB16-189. The sequence continues at coordinate 1,120 of JAYVBN010000549.1, forward strand.
TCCTTTTCTTCCGATAAACCAGCATATAACATTGGAGAGAAGGCAAACCTGGTTATTCCGGGAGGAGATAAAGGACGCGCTCTTGTCAGTGTTGAAAATGGAAGCCGTGTGATCGAAACCTATTGGTTGGAGACTCAAAAAGGAGATAACCAATTCAGTTTTGATATCACGAAAGAAATGACGCCCAATGTGTTTGTGAATGTGACCATGCTTCAACCACATGCTCAAACTGTCAATGATCTCCCAATTCGTTTGTATGGTATGATTCCCATCCAAGTGGAAGATCCCGACACGCATTTGAATCCAGTGATAACTATGCCGGATGTTTTAGAGCCTGGACAAGAAGTGGTGATCAAAGTTTCGGAGCAAGCTAAACGCAAGATGACCTATACCCTTGCTATCGTAGAAGAAGGACTTCTTGATCTAACTCGTTACCGTACACCTGATGTCTGGAGTCGCTTTTATGCAAGAGAAGCATTAGGTGTAAAAACATGGGATTTGTATGATCAGGTGATGGGATCATTCGGTGGAAAGATTGAACGCCTGATGGCGATTGGCGGAGATGGAGAACTGGCTGCGAAGGAGGACGACTCAAAGTCAAATCGATTTAAGCCAGTTGTTAAATACTTCGGTCCCTTCACAGTGGATGGCGGAAGCAATGAACATCGTTTTGTGATGCCGCAGTATATTGGATCGGTGAAGACTATGCTGGTAGCAGGTTATGAAGGTGCTTATGGAAAGACCGATAAAGCAACACCTGTTCGCAAGCCGTTGATGGTATTGGCAACTTTGCCAAGAGTATTGGGTCCTGAGGAGACCCTAAAGTTACCTATCACCTTATTCGCCAGCGAGAAGAACATAAGCGATGTGAAGGTGGACATTAAAGTAAGTGGCCCATTAAGTTTACCGAATGGTAGTAGTCGCTCGGTTACTATGAACGGTATTGGAGATCAGACCATTGATTTTGATTTATCAGTAAAAGGTGAAACAGGATTTGCGAAGGTGGAAGTCACGGCTTCATCTGGTAATTACAAAGCAACTGATGTGATTGAAATAGAGGTTCGTAATCCGAATCCCCCTGTCACCAAAGTACAAGAAGCAATTTTGGAAACTGGCAAGACATGGGCAGCCAGTATTGCACCGGTTGGTATTGCCGGAACAAACTCTACTATTCTTGAAGTTTCAAGTCTGCCTCCGGTTAACCTCGGACAGCGATTAAAATATCTCATGCAATATCCGTACGGATGCATTGAGCAAACGACTTCTTCCGTATTCCCTCAACTATATCTCGATCAAGTAAAAGCGTTAACTCCAGAAGAGAAAACGATGATTCAACGAAATGTAAAAGCAGGGGTAGAACGCATAAAATTATTTATCAATCGCGATGGAGGTTTTGCGTATTGGCCAGGCGGTGAGGATTCAGATAGTTGGGGCACCACGTATGCGGGTCATTTTTTAGTGGAAGCCGATGCTAAAGGATATTTTGTTCCCAACGATATGATCAAACGATGGAAAAAGTATCAAAAGAATAAAGCGCAAGCATGGCGTAAAAACCAGGAGTATTCAAGTAGTGAATTAATTCAAGCGTATCGACTTTACACATTAGCATTGGCCGGTGATCCTGAATTAGGAGCGATGAATCGTCTTCGCGAACAAACGGCTCTTCCACCTTCGGCTGGTTGGATGTTGGCAGCTGCTTATGTGAAGGCAGGGCAACCTGAGGCCGGAAAAAAACTGATTGCCAATTTATCAACCAATGTGAAGCCTTATCAGGAGATGGCTTACTCGTACGGTTCTGATCTTCGCGATAAGGCCATCATTCTTGAAACATTACTCTTATTTAATGAACGGACCAAAGGCTTCGAGTTGTTGAAAGAAATTTCAACAGCATTAAGTAACTCGTCTTCATGGATGAGCACACAAACTATTGCGTGGTGTTTAAAATCCGTTGGCGCATTCGCGAGCACGGAACAAAAAGGAGAATTGAAATTTAATTATTCCTATAATGGAAAGGATGTATCTGCCAGTACAGAGCTACCAATAGCTCAAGTCACATTAGCAATGGAAGGAACAAAAGCCGAAAATCTGAAACTAACAAGTTCGAGTAAGGGAACCTTGTTTGTTCGAATTATTTCGGAAGGAGTTCCAGCCCGTGGTGAAGAGGAGGATGCTGATAATAATTTAAATATTTCTGTGTCCTACGCTGATGCGGATGGAAATGCAATCGATCCTATTCTGCTTGAGCAGGGAAAAGAGTTTGTGGCAACGGTCACCATTAGTAATCCTGGTTTGCGAGGAATTTATAAAAACATGGCGTTGAATCAGGTTTTCCCCTCGGGTTGGGAGATTAATAACTTGCGATTGGGAGGGGATGAAGATCGTTTGACAGGAGACAAGCCAACCTATCAGGATATTCGAGATGATAGAGTGTATACCTATTTTGATTTAGGTGCCAATCAACGCAAGACATACAAAGTGATGTTGACAGCTAGTTATGCTGGTGCTTATTATTTGCCTGCCGTGACTTGCGAGGCGATGTACGATCATGGTATCTATGCGAGGAAGAAGGGCAAAATTGTGGAAGTGGTGAAGAAGGTTGTTCAATAGTTTGTTCCGATTCCTCGGTCATTGTACTCACAGACCGAAACTGTAGAGTTAAAGGATGAGTGATTTTTTAATAATATGGCAAGAAAGAAATGCTGTTAATATGAAAAAGAATAGTGTACTGATAATCGTTTTCACGCTGACAGCCTTATCTGGCTTGGCACAATCAAAGACTGAACAACTAGTTCTCGATCTTTCAAAGAAAAAATTTGATTGGATGGTCAATAAGGCGATATGATTCACTTGAATTATTACTGGATGATCAGGTAAAGTATATTCATTCCAATGGATGGGCGCAATCTAAGAAGGAGGTAGTTGATGACTTTGCAAGTGGAAAATTATCTTATCAAAAAATAGAAGTAACTGAATCTGCAATCAGTCTTTATGATAAAACCTGTATAGTAACTGGTAAAGGAAAATTTTCGGGTACGGTGAACAATAATGCGTTTGCCATGGAACTCTCCTACACCGAGGTATATGTTAATATGAATGATCGCTGGTTATTGGCATCGCGTCACGCCAACCGGATGCCATAGATATGTCTCGAAAAAAAAGATTGCTGATTTTGTTCGCCATATTAGGCAGTCTTTTAATATTTTATTTTTTTTCTCTGCCTGCTGTTCTTTTCAAAGATCCATATTCAACAGTTCTTGAGGATCGCAATAAAAACCTACTAAGTGCTTCTATTGGCTCAGACGGCCAATGGCGGTTTCCAGAAGGGGAAATTATTCCAGAAAAATTTAAGGCTGCCATAATACTTTTTGAAGACAAGCGATTTCACAATCACTTTGGTGTTGATCCTTTTTCTTTAGGCCGTGCCATGAGGCAGAATGTAAAAGCCGGAAAAATAGTTAGTGGAGGAAGTACACTTTCTATGCAGGTCATTCGCTTGTCGCGGAAAAATAAAAGCCGAACTGTTTTTGAGAAAACAATTGAGATCATTCTGGCCACTCGTTTAGAACTTCGTTATTCTAAAGAGGAGATACTTGGCTTATATGCTGCCCACGCGCCTTTTGGTGGAAATGTAGTTGGTCTCGAAGCTGCCTGCTGGCGCTATTTTGGACGTGGTCCGGAAGAACTAAGTTGGTCGGAAGCGGCCTTGTTTGCCGTATTGCCTAATAATCCTTCGCTTATCCATTTAGGAAAGAACAGGCAGAGATTGATTGAGAAGAGAAACAGACTTCTTGATCGGTTATGGCGATCTGGCAAGTTTGATGAACTTACATTAGATCTTGCAAAATCAGAACCCCTTCCCGAGAACCCATTGTCGCTGCCAAGGATGGCTTCTCATCTACTGGATCGAATATTAAAAGAAGGTAGAGCACAGCAAAGAACTGTTTCTACGTTAGATCATCAGCTTCAGTTGAGAACAAGTCAGATTATTAATGATCATCATCAGCGATTAAAAGCCAATCAGATTTTTAATGCAGCTGCGGTGATCATCGATGTAAAATCCGGAAACGTGTTGGCGTATGTTGGCAACACCGAAGCAGGCCAGGAATATAATCAGCAAGTAGATGTGGTAAATGCGTCTCGCAGCACTGGCAGTATTTTAAAACCCTTTCTATTCGCAGCCATGCTGGATGAGGGCAAAATGCTTCAGCGCACACTTATGCCCGATGTGCCTACCATTATTAATGGATTTTCTCCCCGCAACTTTTCTAAAGAATATGATGGAGCAGTTGCCGCGGATAAAGCGTTGATCAGATCTCTTAACATTCCTGCTGTTCATGAGCTTCGCGACTATCGTTATGAAAAATTTTATGAGCTGTTAAAGAACATTGGATTAACAACACTTAATCAGCCTGCCGACCATTATGGTTTGTCACTGATACTGGGAGGGGCTGAAGGAACTTTGTGGGATGTTACGGGAGCTTATGCTTCCATGGCTCGAACATTAAATAATTATTTTGAACATCCGGGGAAGAATCGATATGATAAGAATGATTTTCATGCACCAGTTTACGCTGAAACTTCGACAAGCCGGCAGGCACTTATCTCAGGGGCGATGCAGAACGATAAGGAAGTGGAAGAAACATCATGGCTCAGTGCAGCTTCCATTTATCTGACGTTCAACGCACTCAAGGAAGTATATCGGCCAGGTGAAGGTACGGGTTGGAAATATTTTAGCAGTTCAAAGAAAATAGCTTGGAAGACAGGAACAAGTTTTGGCTTTCGCGATGGTTGGGCTGTTGGCGTTACTCCGGATTATGCGGTGGGTGTTTGGGTAGGTAACGCGGATGGCGAAGGAAGGCCTGGGCTCACAGGCACGGAGACTGCAGCACCAATCTTGTTTGATATTTTTTCTTCACTTCCGGGTAACTCATGGTTCAAGCCTCCAGTTTCTGAAATGGAACATATTTCGGTTTGCTCCCAGAGTGGCCAGCGTGCAACCGAACTTTGTGAATCGATGGATACTATTTCTGTAACTCGTGCTGGCTTGCAAACGCGACCTTGTTCATATCATAAAAAAATACATTTGTCTGCCGATCGTAAGCACAGAGTTCATAGTGAATGCGCCTCCATCTCAGAAATGGTTACTGCAAACTTGTTTGTATTACCACCTGTTCAGGAGTATTATTTCAAATCCAGGAATCTTAGCTATCGATCACTTCCTTCATTCAGAAAGGATTGTGAAAATCCATCTACACTTGTTTCGATGGACTTGATTTACCCTAAACCAAACGCTAAAATCTTCGTGCCTCGCGAATTAAGTGGCCAACAGGGGAATACTGTATTTGAAGTTGCGCATCGAAATCCAGCTATAAATGTTTATTGGCATTTGGATGGAAATTTTGTTGGAACCACCAGAAGATCACATAAGATTGCGCTGTCACCTTCTGTCGGAAGCCATACCTTAAGTCTTGTGGACGAGAACGGTGAATCCTTAAGACGCGTATTTAAGGTATTGTCTGGTGATTAATAACCACATAACTAATTGACGTGTAATGTTTTGTGTATATTATATTGAATTATTTAATTAATAGTCACTATTTTAGGGTTTTTAAACTAAACAGGTATGTCTATGGCAATCAAAGTAAACCTGGTGTTGCTTCTATTTTTTTGTAGTTTTTTCGCACAAGGGCAACAAACTAAACCAGCGGTAGGAGATTATTCTAATCATGTGGTTATTGGCGCATTTGGCACACAAGAAAATGCAGTCAATCTTGTTAAAGCCTCAAAAGAAATTTATCCGAATGTCGCCTTTGAAATAAACTCATCTAGGCAACTCTATTACGTATACGTACTAAAAACTGACGATAGGGTTCAGGCTTTTGCGTTAGCCAGAAAGCTGCGAAAAGAGTCTAAACACTGGGACACGTGGGTTTTTTACGGAGTATTGGGTCAAGACTTAAATGTTGTAAAAGAGAATATTGGAATAGCAGGTGCTAGCACAAATGGAACCATCTCAGGCAATACCTCAACAGAGGCAAGTCGTACAAGTCAAGATGATTTAAAATTAGCTGAAGAAGTAAAAGCCTACTCTACAGGTGAAGAATCCAGTGGATTGGATTTGAATAAAACGATCACAAATGCGAAAGCGGATAATGAAAAAAAGCACTATGAAGGAATACTGAGTGTAAAGGAAAAAGCTGTCGGATTAGACGCGACTACAAAAGTCATAGTATTCAAAGACGACAAGGAAGGAAGGGAAGCATTGCGGTCACTAGGGTATGAAATTGAAGAGGGTAAGCCTATCGCTGGTTTCTTTGATTCTAAGAATAATATTCTTGCTATTAATGCTTCTGAATCTCAATTAGACGAGCCCTTTCATGAAGGACTGAAACCTGTTGTAAAATTCTTAAAGAAAAAGAATCCTGAACTGTTTGAGCAATTTGCAAGACAAGCCTCAGCAATCAAGCACCCCGCAAAAGGAAAGACGTATGGAGAACTCGCAGCAACCCCTGATGAGGCGCTTGGCAACATGTTAGCTGATGTGAAAGCTGGGCTTTTTGACAACGCTGATGAATTAAGAGGAGAAGCTTCAACCCTTATAGGAAAAATTCTTCAGTCATTGGGTGTTGAGCCACCAGAGATTGCTGTAAGTAGTCAGCATTTGAAAACTACGGCCAATAACCTAGCTATAGCGGTGCGCGAAGCAACAGGTTTTGATGCTGATGGTAATCGTAAATTTAGATTTAATATTTTCAATACAGTTGATAAGCGCAAAGTAGTAGGGGAGGTAGATCTTGTTAATGCGGCCGGTAGAAAATTGGTTTCATATCTGGGTAATCAACTGATTCAAGTCAAACGTAAGGATGCATCAGGTGAAATTATATTAGCCTGTGAGATTTTAGGATATAGAAATCTTCTTTTTAAATTAAATTATGACAACCCATTCCTTACAACTGGAGTGGAGAAGGGCGAAGATGAGGAAGCGGTAATTCCCTTCGGCTTAGTGAGGTTACAAAAGGGAGATATAGCTGTCATGTACAACGTGTTTTTCTTCCAAGATGCTGCCATCATTAGACCAGAATCTAAATATGAAATTAACAACTTACTTGGTATGATGAACGAAACTGTTGCTTATAGGATTCGTTTACATGGTCATACAAATGGCAATGCTGCGGGGAAGATTATTACCATTGGGGAATCCAAGAATTATTTTTCATTGTCTGGAACTAAGGAGGGCCGAGGGTCCGCCAAGGATCTTTCAGAAAAACGTGCCGAAGTTATTCAGCAGTACTTGGTAGACAATGGAATCTCAGCGGATAGAATGGAAATAAAAGCCTGGGGTGGAAAACGCCCCCTTTATGACAAGAATGACAGCCAAGCCAGAGCCAATGTTCGAGTAGAAATTGAGATTCTTGAGAATTAGTAGTAGGAATTATGAGTTTTTAGATATCTGACTCTCTAGTGTTTTATGGGCAATTTTATTAGTGATATTTCGCGGAAAGAATTTCCTGATGATGTAAAAGCCAATGCCAAAGTTGTTCGGCCTGCTATTTTAAAAAAAATAAGGGAGCAATATCCTGATTTTAGTGATAATGGTAGTTTGTCTTTCTCCGAGCTAAATGAGTTTCGCAATCGCTATATCGAAGCTACCATGCGTGAAGAGCTGGGCTCTCTTTCCCATCTTGAGAAAGAAGTATTGGATGCCCTTCATGGTAACCAAATCATCTCTGATAATATCGATGAGACAATTGATGAGAATCTAACTGTTGGGCAAAAACTGGCAGATAAAATTGCCAGTTTTGGTGGTAGTTGGACTTTTATCATAGCATTTTTTGTATTTCTCTTTTCTTGGATAGCGCTCAACGCAATTTTTTTAGCAACTAATGCTTATGATCCATACCCGTTTATTTTGTTGAATTTAATTTTGTCATGCTTGGCCGCCATGCAAGCTCCGCTAATTATGATGAGTCAGAACCGACTAGAAGAAAAGGATAGACTTCGTGCTAAAAATGACTATCAAGTGAATTTAAAGGCAGAAGTTGAAATAAGAATGCTGCATGAAAAAATGGATCACCTGATTTTAAATCAACAACAACATTTATTTGAGATTCAACATATTCAAGTGGAGATGCTAAAAGAAATAACTGACAAGATTAATCGTTAACGCTCACCAATGGTTACCTTTTTCCTTATCTTCGGATAGTTATAAATCTAGTATGAAGACTCTACGATTTTTTTTGGCAATTAATACGTTGTTTTTTGGATTCGCCTATACGGTATGGTCACAAGATCCACAGCAACCATCCAACTATGTTGTGATTGGGGTCTTCGCAAAGTTTGATAATGCCGTTAGGTTTACAAACGCAGCCAATCAGGATAACTTTCGGGCACAATATGCCATCCACCCCAACAGTAAACTTTATTATGTTTTCATATTAAATACTACCGACCGAAAAAAGGCTTTTGCCTTCGTTGTAAAGATCAAAGTTGAAACAAAATATAATGATGCCTGGGTATATGTAGGTAAGTTAGGGGAGACTACCCCCGGGGTTGAAAATAAACCGGTGCCTGTTGTAGAGGAGAAGCCGGTGGAGCCTGTAGCTACAGAACCAGTTATAGAAGAATTGCCAAAGATCGATTCTGTTATCACGCAGCCAATTGTGGTAGTGGATTCTTCGGTGCTTAAAAAACCGGTTGTGGAAATTGTGGAAACTAAACCTGTTGGAAAGCCATTTTATTTTAAGCTCATCAATTCTGAATCTGGTAATATGGTAATGGGCGAGATTCATATTGTAGAATCAAAGGCCACGCAGTATCAGGCAGTTAAAGGCAATGAATTGGTGTATTTGAATCCGCCAAAAAATAATACCGGAGTGTATCTGGTAAGCATTCAGGCACCAGGCTATAAACTTGCAAAGATTGCCCTCGATTACAATAACCCATCTGCCTCCACTTCATCGAGTGTTGGCGAAAAGCAAGAGAGTATTATTACGTTTGAACTTGTGCGAGCAGTTAAAGGAGATTATATCGACTTTAATAATGTTAGATTTTTTAGTAACTCAAGTATACTTGAACCTTCTGCACAGAGTGAGTTGGATGGATTGACTGCGTTAATGAAAGACAACCAAAAGTATAAGATAAAAATTCATGGTCATTGTAATGGCAGCGAGCCCAGAGATATTGTGGCGCTTGGGAGCAGCACTAATTTTTTTGCTCTTGATGCAGCTCAAAACAAGAAGGAAGTAGCAACGCCAAAGAAGCTAACCGAATATCGTGCTGAGGTAGTCAAAAGCTACCTTGTTAGTCAAGGAATTGATCAGACTCGGATAACCACAAAAGGAGAAGGTGCCAAAATGATGGTCTACGCGCCTTCAAGTACCCTTTCAAATTATAATGACAGGGTTGAGATTGAGGTTTTAAAGGCGAACAAGTAATTAGTCAACCAAATTTTTTAGTCCATGTTACCCTCGCATTTATATCCTTTTCAATTATTGCCTTTTTTCCTATTTTAGATTTTTAAAATCACGTAATATCCTAATCAGCTCACATGGTATGAAATCCACCCTCAAATTCCTTGTCCTTCTAGTATTCTTAGTTGCTTGTGGCAAAACCACAAAGAATGAGGCACCTGTTAGTGAAAACCCGAATCTCGCATTGTATAAGCAAGTAATGGCGGTACACGATGAGATAATGCCCAAAATGGAGGTCATTTATAATCTAAAAGAAGGCTTAGAGGAGAAAATTGCGAATACTCCTAACATTGGTAATGAACGTGAACAACAATTGGAAGAGGTAATCTTAAACCTGGACTCAGCTAGTGGCTCTATGATGAATTGGATGCAAAATTTCGATCCCCTCACCGATTCGGCAGATCAGGAGAAAGCGAGCCAATACCTTTTACTGGAGTTAGAAAAGGTTACGCAAGTTCGTGAGTTTATAACAGGGAATATCGCGCAAGCCGAATCGGAACTTAATAAGAAGGAAACAATACTGAAAAAGAAGACTACAGCAAATACCAAAAAATCAGCAAAAGAGGCAATGCCAGCTCCAATTGTTGTGGTTAATCCGACACCGGTTATTGAGGAAAAAAAGGAAACCCCGGTTGTCATTCAACCAGTTGTAAAAGCAGCGCCAAAGAAGGACTCCATCATTTCGGTGCCAAAGCCTGTTGTAAAAGTTGATTCATCCAAAGCCAAATCAAATGTGGTTAAGCCAATAGAAAAAAAACCTGATGGAAAACCATTTTATTTTAGCCTGGTGAATGCCGAATCTGGCCACAAAGTATCCGGTGAAGTTCACATAGTTGAGGCGAAGGCTACTCAATACTTGGGGGTTATGGGTAATGAATTGGTCTACCTAACAAAACCAAAAAATGTTGCGGGAGTTTATCAAGTGGCTATTCAAGCGCCTGGCTATAGGCCAGAAAAACTTGTGTTCAATTACCAAGATCCTTTACCTCTTTCATCAGGCGTTGGAGATCAACAAGAAACAATTTTTACGTTCGAATTAATTAGAGCTAGAAAAGGAGATTATATCGATTTTAATGATGTGAGATTTCTCCGTAACACTACTATTCTAGAGCCTCATTCACTAGTGGAACTAAATGGGTTGGTTGACCTTATGAAGGAAAATGAAAATTATAAGATAAAAATACACGGTCATTGTAATAGTGATGATGCGAGACCGGTTACAACTCTTGGCACTAGTACAAATATTTTTGCACTTGATCCTGCTCATAATAAAAAGGAGACGATGACAGCAAAGAGGCTAACGGAATTGAGAGCTGAAACAGTTAAGAATTACCTCGTTAGCCATGGAATTGAGGAGGTTCGTTTATCTATAAAAGGAGAAGGCGGCAAAATGATGATTTACCCACTAACCAGCACACTTGCAAATCGCAATGACAGGGTTGAGATTGAAGTTCTCAAAAGTAAATAGCTCCCTTTAAGTTGATCTCCTATCACTTAGGAGGTAATCGCCTTCAATATATCATGCTGTGTAATAATGTGTACGGCATGCAAATGATCCCTTACTAACAAGGCTTTACTATTTTTATTAAGTAAGGAAGAGAGAACATCCAGTGTGCTATCTAAAGCTACAAATTGCATGGGCTTGTCCATCAATTCGCTCACCAGTTTATCTTTCATCCCTGGTTCGAAGATGATTTTTTCTAGAAGACTGGAGGCTGCTACACTTCCTACAAACTCATCACCATCTACAACAGGCATCTGATCAATTCCTTCTTTATTCATCAACCGGATGGCATCCCCAATTTTTGAATTTTTAGGTATGGTATAAAGACTATTCTTTCCATTTCTACCAATAATGATTTCGCGTGCTGTTGAGAAGGTTCTCTCTTCAAGAAACCCATGGTCTTTCATCCATTGGTCGTTATAGACTTTGTTGAGGTAGCGCGTACCGTGATCGGGCAATAAGATTACCATTACATCATTTTTCGTAAGATGCTCCCGGGCATACTCTAACGCGCCATGAACAGCCGATCCGCTGCTCCATCCAACAAACATTCCTTCTTCGCGCGATAACCTTCGAGCCATAATAGCACCATCTTTATCGGTCACCTTAATGAACAAATCGATAAGATCAAAGTCTACATTTTTTGGCAAGATATCTTCTCCAAAACCTTCTGTCAGGTAAGGATAGATTTCGTTTTTGTCAAAAACACCTGTTTCTTTATATTTTTTAAAGACAGATCCGTAGGTATCGATTCCGACTGCAATAATGTTAGATTTTTGCTCCTTCAAATATTTTGATGTGCCGCACATTGAGCCTCCGGTTCCAACTGTTGCTGCATAGTGAGTGATTTTCCCAGCTGTTTGAGTCCATATTTCCGGACCTGTACTTTCGTAATGTGCTTGTGCATTAGAGGGGTTATCGTATTGGTTGGGGTAAATAGAGTTTGGAATTTCTTTGTTCAGTTTACGGGCGATAGAATAATAAGAGCGCGGATCTTCAGGTTCCACATTAGTAGGGCATACAATAACTTCGGCACCAACAGCTCGAAGAATATTTATTTTTTCCTGTGATTGCTTATCGGCCATGGTAAAAATGCATTTGTAGCCCTTGGCAATAGCAGTTAACGCCAATCCCATTCCAGTGTTACCACTGGTGCCTTCGATAATCGTTCCCCCTGGCTTCAGTTGTCCGGTTTTTTCGGCATCCTCAATCATCTTCAATGCCATCCTATCTTTGGTACTATTTCCAGGATTGAAATACTCCACTTTGGCCAGCACAGTACCCGGGATGCCTTTGAAAATCTTATTCAACTTCACCATAGGCGTATTGCCGATAGTTTCAACAATGGAATTGTAGATCATATTTTATTAAATAATTGCCTGTAAAAGTACAAATAAGAGAGAAGATGCTGAACGGCAGTTTGGAAGAAATGCTTACGAATTTAAGCCGATGCCCCTGCAAGCAAGTATAATACCGCCATCCTTACGGCTACTCCGTTTTCAACCTGATCAAGAATAATGGAATGGCTGGAGTCTGCTGCATCGCTGCTAAGTTCCACGCCACGGTTAATTGGCCCTGGGTGCATGAGTATGATCTCTTTCTTCAGACTATCAAGCAGTTTTTTATTTATCCCATAATAAAGTGAGTACTCTCGCAAGGAGGGAAAATATTTTATTTGCTGACGTTCGAGTTGGATTCTAAGAACATTGGCAACATCGCACCACGCCAGGGCTTTTCTGATATCAAATTCTACCTCTACGCCAAGTTGCCCTATAAATTTGGGAAGTAGAGTTGGCGGTCCGCAAACCATCACTCTTGCGCCCAATTTCTTTAAGGCGAAAATATTGGAGAGGGCCACTCGCGAGTGTAAGATGTCTCCAATGATGGCAATTTTCTTTCCTTCAACAGATCCTAGTTTTTCTTGAATGGAGAAAGCATCTAGCAAAGCCTGAGTTGGGTGTTCATGAGTGCCGTCCCCAGCGTTTATTATATTGGCGTTAATATGCTTCGCGAGAAAATGGGGAGCACCAACACTGGCATGCCGCATCACAATCATATCGACTTTCATGGCCAGGATATTGTTGACCGTGTCTAGCAATGTTTCTCCTTTTTTGACCGAGCTACTTGAAGCTGAAAAGTTGATCACATCGGCCGATAGTCTTTTTTGTGCCAGTTCAAATGAAAGTCTTGTGCGTGTTGAATTTTCAAAAAAGACATTGGCGATTGTAACATCCCTAAGCGAAGGCACCTTCTTAATGGGTCGGTTTATGACTTCTTTAAAATTGGTGGCCGTTTCGAAAATAAGCTCAATGTCTTCGCGGGTAATATTTTTGATCCCTAGCAAGTGTCTTTGACTTAGCTTTGACATAGGCTTATTCGTCCTTTTTAATTAACCAGATTTTATTTTGTTTATGTCCTTGCGCCTCCAACTCCACCAATACCCGTTGAGAGGTGAGCGTATCCACATATTTTCCAACGTAATCAGCCGCAATAGGCAAGTCCCTCGTATGCTTTCTGTCTACCAGCACTAATAATTCAACTTTAGAGGGCCTTCCAAAGGCAATCATGGCGTCCAATGCGGCTCGCACTGTTCTGCCAGTGAACAGCACATCATCAATTAGAACAACTTTTTTTCCCTCGATTACAAAAGGAACTCGAGTTTCACTCGCTTTAGCAGGAATATCACGCCTGCGGAAATCGTCACGATAAAAAGTTGCATCCAGGTAACCCAGGGATATCTCTTTCTTAAGGGTCTTTTCTAATTTTTCTTGAATCAATTCGGCAAGAAAGATTCCGCGTGGTTGCATTCCTAGGATTACCGTTTCTGAGAAATCGTTGTGATTTTCAATAAGCTGTTGACAAAGACGACTAAGCGTGATATCGAGCAGGTCCGAGTCTAGAATAAGTTTCTTCTGCATACGCTGGGTGCAAAGATAGGAAAATTAGACACATAGATTGTGTGCTGATTTCTATTTGTTGATTGTGATTTTATTGACAAAAAAGACTTTGCGGGTCGACTGAACACCTGGTTCTCGCAGGTTATGGACTTGCTGAACACCGTACGCAAAGAAATGATGGCCATACCAATAGTCTAGTTTACTGGTCTCTGTTTCTTTATCCTTAACCTGGTCATCTTTATATTTCATTTTCATGTCAAATGTTTTGCCCTCCAACACATCTGAGTCGCGTATAATTTTATTGCGAATCTCGTTTTCAAATAAGTAAAGCAGAGAAATACTCTTTTCTTGAGGATATATTTTCACAAATTGCTCGAGTTCATACGTTTTCACGTCATTAATTTGAAAACTATTATCCCAAATTAGTTTCCCGTTTTTATCAAAGCCGATAACAACCGCATGAGTGTATTGGAATCCATCAAAAATCAGGTCACTACGACTCATTGGGATATTATAAGATCTTGTGTTGTAATTGGATGAGTAGGGTGCATAACTGCGCGCATAAGTATAATGTGGATAGAAAGCTTCTCCCAGTAGGATGTATTGATCTCCATAGGGTATAAGTTCTTGGACAAGGATTCTATAATTGAATTTGATTTTTTTTCCTTTGATACGCCTGCGCTCTATCTTTTCTTTTATTCTTTTCTCACGCCTGGCTTTCATGTAGTTAAAGAAGTGTTCAAGCTCTGCGAACGAATAATACTTAATGGCATATTCTCCCAATACATTAATGGAGGCAACAAATATTCCTCTGGAGTATTCGTCATACCTTCCATATACACCGGAAACGACTTGTTCGCCAGTTGGCATTTTTAGCGAACGTCCGAAAATCAGATTTTTATTTTCTTCTGGTTGAAGAATTGTAGTTTTCACCAAACTTCCATCAGCGCTATAGTTTCGAATCCATAGCCCTTTTTGCTTATTGTAGTTTTTAGCACTTACAATAACATCTACAGAGCCATCCTCATTAGGTTTTAACTGGGTAAGTTCACCGGGCTCATTAAAGAAACCAGGAAGTATCTTTGATTGGAGAAACTTAAAATTGAAATGTAAAATTAGTGGCCGATAATTAAAATAGCCGCCTATCAAAGCAGCTCCATTGGTAATTACAAAGACTGTAGGAGTAAATGGGATTAGGTTTTTTGCTGTATATAAATTGTAGCTACCAGTTTCTATCTTTAGTTCTACTATAAGAAAATCTCCAAGTACATTATACTTACTTTTAATCAGTAGGTAAAGAAAGTCTTGCTTCACATAAGAGAAAAGAACAACTTCATCGGAATTAAGTTGAACGTAGCCTCGCCACACCTCAGTAAGTGCCGTGTCAACACGCACTAGCTCAAGTGTATTCTCTTTGGTTTGAGTTAGTTTACGATAGAGCAGGATGCCTTGTTCTCGTGCGGAAACCACCTTGTATGGTTCCTTTTCGCCATCTTGAATGAGTGTTTCATAACGTTCGGATTGCAGAGTTTGGCTTAAGGAAACGGAGCAAAATGAAGTAAAAATTAGAAAACTAAAAAATGTCTTATTCCGCATTAAGTTTATTTATATAGAAAACATCTCGAACCTGGTCGGTTTCTTTTGATGAGTCCCGAATAGTTTGAATGCCCCAGCAGTAAAGATTAGAACCATACCAATATCGAATACCTCCTTCATCTTTTGCGTCACTTCGCAAAACAGCCGTTGGATTTTTTAAATCAATTTTTGTGGTATCAGAATTGGCAGTATGCTCATTAAGCGTTAGAAGCTTGGTATGTATTTCGTCTTCCCTTTTAAAAGTTATCATCGCCCGATTTCCCATGAATGTCAAATCTCCTACTTGCTCTAGTACCGGCACGTGTATGTCAGGTAGTTTTAAACTCCGATCCCATACAATTTTACCTTGGCCATCAAAAAGAACAGCCGCAGTTTCCATCATTCGATAGTCACTGGTTTGCGAATTGTTGTTGGAATAAGGCGAATTATAATATCTATTTGATGGCGAACTAAAGCCATATGGGTTATAGCCATTTTGGTTATAGTAGTTATTCCAATATGGATATGGTGTAAGATTACCTGAAGGAGTGTACACCTCAGATATCAATACAAAACCTGCTTCATATTCATCTATTCTTATTGGTTGTAAATGCAAAGTGAATTCAGGCAATTCTCCAGCCTCCCTACTGCGCTGTGATTTTGTTTTTATTCTGCTTACCCTTTTCTCAGGCAGGTAGTCGAGGAAATGATCTAACTGGGCAAAATCAAAATACCTGATAATTTGCTGATTGAAAGGATCAATGGGTACCGAAAAAATTCCAATTGCCTGCTTTGAGTTTGTTTCTCCATAGCTTCCCAAAATCATCATTTCATCTCGTTTTAGGGTGGAGGTCTGGGCGGCAAGTATTGTTTTGCCTTCCTCTATTTCAATTTCACTTTCCAGTATTAACCTGCCCGACTCATCAAATGTTCTTACTAACAATTTCTTTTTTTCTTTTTTTTCCCGCTCTACAAGTACGGCTGTGAACGTGTTATTAATGTTCACTCGTAAGTCCAGCAATTCAAAGCCCGCATGAAAAAATCCAGGTACAACTTTTACTTGATTTGAATTCATCTCAAATACCAAAATAGCTGGTTCGCGAGTTATGTATCCTCCTAATATAGCGTGAGTGCCAGCTACCGTAAAGTGGGTTAATCTTAAATTAAATTGATGCTTTATATCATACTTGGTTATGTCATGCGTAACCAGGTTAATCTGGATTAAGTGTAGAAAGTCAGATTCAGTTTCTCCGGCTCGGAACAGAAAAAAAATATAATCGGGTACGTATTCGTAGCCAATCATTTGATACCGATTTTGTAAGGCAATATCCGCAGTCCATGTTTCGCGCAGTGTTGAATCAAGTAGAATAACCTCCCATAGCTTATCGCCATCCTTGTATTTTTCTTTATCGCGTATTAAGGCAAGACCTTGTTCTTTCAATGAAATAATATTGAAACTATTGGCTGAGTTACTTTGAATCTTTTCAAACCGATAAGGTTGTGATAACTGAGCAGTTGTTGGAATTGAATAAACGGTTATACACAGCAGTAGGGCACAACTTACATTTAGCCTCCTTATTTTTGGAATGGTGCGTTTGGGTAAGCCGGTCATTTACCTGCACTCAGTTTGGTTATCATTTCAAACTCTTCTTTTCTTACGGGCTGTACAGAAAGTCTGGAAGCGCGCACAAGCACCATATCGACCAGCCTCTTATCGGCTTTAATTTGTGCTAAGGAAACGGGTGACTTGAGCTTTTCTACCGGAGCAATATCTACAACAATCCAATCTTTGTCCTTTGGGTCAGGATAGTTTTCTTTAATAATTTTCGCGATTCCAATAATAGCCTTGTCTTCATTGCTATGATAAAGAAATGCCAGGTCATCTTTTTTCATAGCCTTCAAGTTGTTGCGGGCTTGGAAATTTCGCACACCATCCCAGGTAGCTTTCTTGTCTTTTTCAAGGTTAGTCCAGGAATATACACTGGGTTCTGATTTCATTAGCCAATAATTCATAATCTGTTTATCCTTTTGTTTCAGTTCCTAAAATACTAAATAGTGGTGATTTTGTTCAGCATCGCGCTTTCATAAAAACAGTATTTCAGAATTCGTTGTAAGTTTATGGAAATAACAAATTCACCTTATTTGGGTGATATCAAAGTAGAGTCTTCAATGAAAATCCTGGTAATCCGTTTTTCTTCTATTGGTGATATTGTATTAACCACACCCGTAGTTCG
>JAYVBN010000550.1:0-2405 GCA_043750455.1 Bacteroidia bacterium
GGCAATCCAATACCACCAGATCCAAGGTAGGCAGCCATCTTCTTGCTGTTCTTTAGGTCAGGAAAAACCTGGAAACTAAAAAACGCTCCCCCACCTTCCAGCTCTTGTTCAATTAAATATGCTTGCAGATCTACTTTATTTTTTATCGCTTCAATTGTTTCCAGTGTTTGCTTTAACGGGTTTAGCCCCGCAGTTTCTGCTAAAGAAGAATCCATACCAATGCTAAAAAAATCAGCTGCCTTACGCTGGTCCGTACCTTCTGTATATTTTGGGTTTTCGCCAGCTTTCTTCAATACATTCAGCACGGCATTATTGTTAAACTCACTTAGTTCATTAAATGAGCCCCATGCCCCGCGATCAGCAGGAATGGCAGTGCGGTTAATCCAACTACCGTTTACAAAGCGAAAGAAATCATCCTGAGGCCGAATAGTGGTATCCATGTTGGCCAACTCAAGGCCGGAGGCAACAGGGGCATCCTGCTTTTTAGATTCAGTTGAACATGCTGCTATTGCTCCAATTAAAAAAAGAAGGTAAACGTATCGATTCATAGATAAAAAATTTAGTGATCTAACCTGATTGCAATATTAAGTCTTTACGAGCTCGGAAGGAAAATTGAGAATAATGTTCCTTTCTCTACCTCCGATTCCAGTTGAATTTCACCTTTAAGTTTATCAACGGCTTTTTTTACAATGTAAAGCTCCAGTCCGGTAGCCCTTGATGAACTTGAATCCTTGAAAAACATATCAAATGCCTGAGCTCTCACATCCGGGTCTACCCCTATTCCATTGTCGGAAATCGAAATCAGATTTCTACCTGGCTCCTGATGCAAAGTAATTTCAATTTTTAGTTCACGATTAGATGATTTGTGCGCTAAACAGTTTTCGATGATAGTGGTCAGTACTATATTTAGTAGAAATGTATCCACCTGAATGATCCTATCCAGATTAATATGCCTGACCATTGTACCCCGGAGCTTAAGCTGCTTTTCAATATTTGATACCACTTTGGTAAGTAGAACAGAGCCCACCTCAACTATACGCTCATTAATTTGAGTTAACATAAGTAAACGTTGATTTTGTAATCGCAAGAGATTTACCGTTTGCTCCAAGTGAACAAATGTGGGATCCTTCTCCAAAATGACGTGATCAACTTTAAGTAAGTGACAAAGGCCCTGCAAAGTGGTGACCGGGGATTTCAAATCATGAGAAGCTTTGTAAAACATCGTGTCCAATTCTTTGTTCTTGATTTCAAGGGCTTCCTCGTAGCGTTTTTTTTCATCAATATCCTGTACTGTTACCAGCATGTGCGAATAGGTGCCATTTTTTCTCACCGCGGAAACATTTAGATGTACCCAGATGATCATGCCGTCTTTGCGCACATAGCGTTTTTCATACTCGTATTTATCAACAGACCCACTCAACATTTTCATGTAGAGATCCATATTATTTTTTACATCATCCTGATACGTAATATCAATGAACGTCTTGTTTGCCAATTCCTCTTTTGAGTATCCGATGATGTCGCAAAAACGTTGGTTCACAAATCGCCATCGCAGGTCGCCATCAATTATCAGAATACCAACAGGTGCATACTCTACGATTTTTTGAAAGTTCTCTTCCGTAAACGCATAACCGTCACTACTAAAAATTGGATCCTTCATGAAACAAATTTATTAAAACCGTGTTTTAAATACGGTATCTTTAAAGTAACAAAAATTAGTAGTGATGGCAAAACCAAGCTTGAAAATCATTGAAACCATTCGGAATGCGTCAAAAAAAATTGAATCAAGTGAAAACTATCAATGGGGGCATATGGGAGCATGTAACTGCGGTTTTCTGGCACAAGAAGTAACAAAACTTACTAAAGCAGAAATTCACAGAAGAGCTATGGAGCGCCATGGCGATTGGACAGAGCATCTCAACGATTATTGCCCCGTTAACGGTTTGCCATTTGATGATATTATTTCAGAGTTGATTGCCATAGGTTTTGATTCAACTGATTTGAAACACCTGGAAAAACTTTCTGACCCAAACATTTTGCGAACACTTTCATTTTCCCAGAGAAACCTTCAGCATAATGTAAAACAAGATGTAGTCAACTATCTAAAGGCCTGGATAAACTTATTGGAAGATGAACTTGTCGCCAACATTAAAATTGAACTACCGGAAACCGAATGTTCACTTATGGAAGTTTAAAAAGAATACAGGTCTTAAATTATCAAACGATAATTACCTCTTAGCTCTTTTGTTTGAATCCTATCTTTCTTAATGGCTCAGTTTTAGGATTTAATAATTCTTTTAGATAACCAAAGACCACTTTAATATCCTGATCATGCTTTACCACATTTCTCTCCAGTTTTTCTAGCTTAAGCAAAATATCCTTATTCGTCAGCAGCATTTCCCTCA
>JAYVBN010000551.1:0-7869 GCA_043750455.1 Bacteroidia bacterium
TGTAACTTGGATTAAAGCGAAAATGCCACGCTATAAGCATGGCATTTTTGTTTCTTATTTCAAGTCGATTAATAATCTCTGTGGAAACCGTAGCGGTGGTGGCGGTGGCTTCCGCAAAGGTGATTTCAACAGAGATTATTAATCGACTTGAAATAAGAAACAAAAATGCCATGCTTATAGCGTGGCATTTTCGCTTTAATCCAAGTTACATCGATTATTCGCTGCGCAGCGAGTTAACAGGATTTTTAATAGCGGCTTTGATCGATTGATAGCTAACTGTATCTAGGCAATACAAAGTGCTGCTGCGCCAGCTACCAGAATAATCCAGGCGCTGACATTGATCCTATTCGCAAAGTTTTGCAGCCACCAATTTTCCATCACATACCAAGCGACAGGAGCTGCCAATACGAAGGAAATAAAAATCATCTAATTTAGAGCAGTCCTAAAAGTGGGGAGCTTACACGGATACGGACAACTTAATCATATCTCTCAGGTTCAAAAGCTCTAATCTCCATACTGGTCTTTTCTTGATTAATTATCTCTGAAACCAACTTACCGGTGCCCGGACCGAGGCTAAGGCCCATCATCGAATGCCCAGTAGCAAAGACTAAATTCTTTATTCGTCTACTTCTACCAATGTAAGGAAGACCATCAGGTGAACACGGCCGTAAGCCATGCCATACTTTTTCTTTCTCAGGCATCGATACCTTCATGTCAGGATAGTACTTCGGTATAGAATCAACAATCCCCTTAACCCGATTCATGTTAATCGTATGGTCTACACCACTGATCTCCATCGTTCCACCAAAGCGAAGCGTGTTACCCATTGGAGTAATTGCCACACGGGCCTCCAGAAAAATAGATGGGATACGAATATTTTTCTCAACATCTTGCAACGTGAAACTATATCCTTTGCCAGCCTGCATTGGTATAGAGATGCCCAACCTTGCAGCAGTTTGCCCCGACCAAGAGCCAGTAGCAATGATGACGTCATCAAATGCTAAGTCACCCTTATCTGTTTTTATTAACTTGATAGAATTATCCTCGACAGTAAAATCAGTTACCTGTGTGTTCGCCTTGAACTCAACTCCCTTTTCTTTTAAATAGGAGATTAATTGGTTAACTAAGAACTGCGGAGTAATGTGGGCATCGCCAGGAAAGTAAACACCACCCCTTACGTTCACTTTGACATCAGGTTCAAGTTTTTGAACTTCTTCCGGACTGAGAACATGGGCTTCAATACCAATCTTATTCGCAAGACGAGCAGTTTCCGATTCTTCCTTCTCTGTTTCAGCATTTTGATATAACATCATCAAACCCCTCTCATTATATCCAAAATCAAAAGGTAATTCTCTAGCTAATTGTTGATACATGGCTTTGCTCAGTAGACTGATTTCTTTTAAAGCGGGAATAGAGCGTTCGACATGCTCCTTTGTTGAGTGCCTATAAAATTGATAGCCCCACTTAATCAGATCCCCATTTAATCTTGGTCTTACATAAAACGGACTGGTTGAACTAAACATCCATCGCATCCCTTTCGAGATCATGCCCGGGGTGGCCAATGGAATAAAATGGCTTGGCACAATCATACCTGCATTGCCGAAGGAACAGCCTTCTTTCAATTCTCCTTGCTCAATAATTGTCACCTTATGTCCTCCCTTGCTTAGGTAGTAAGCAGAACTTAGTCCAATGATACCGCCTCCGATAATTCCGATGTGACTCATGAAATGCGTTTAGATTACCTGAAACCCGTACGCGTAAGGATCATCCTCTGGATCAATTGTGATGGTATTGTATCCGTAAATTTTTGCCCAACCTTCTACACTTGGAATGATAGCTGGCTTTCCATTGAGTTCAGTTACTTCTTCGATCCGTCCAATAAATTTTGAACCGATAATACTTTCGTGGATAAAATCCTGACCCGGTTTTAACTTTCCTTTTGCATGCCACTGTGCTAATCTTGCTGAAGTTCCTGTTCCACAAGGTGAGCGATCGATAGCTTTATCACCATAGAACACTGCATTGCGCGCGGTGGAGGTTGGATCAATTACTTTCCCAGCCCATAGGATATGACTGCACCCATTGATAGATGGATTTTCAGGATGTACAAATTGATACTTCTTATTAATGTTCTTCCTTAACTCCCGGCTCCAACTCACCAACTGATCAGCTGTGAAATTTTCTAGTCCGGAAAAGTTTGGCTGTGGGTCAATAATCGCATAAAAATTTCCACCATAGGAAACATCCAAAGTTAACTCACCTAGATCAGGGCAATCAACTTTGATATTTTCTGCAGCCAGATAGGCTTTTACATTTCTAATTTTAACCGATTTTACTTTTTTTCCTTCTTGCTTGTATTCAATACGAACCAATCCTGCAGGCACTTCCAGGTTTAAGATGCCAGGGATTTTTGGAATGACCAACCCTTCTTCAATAGCAATGGTAACTGTTCCAATCGTTCCATGTCCACACATAGGAAGACAACCACTCGTTTCTATAAACAAGACGCCAATATCGTTTGCCGGATCGGACGGTGGATAAAGAATACTCCCGCTCATCATATCATGGCCGCGTGGTTCAAACATCAAACCCTTACGAATCCAATCAAACTCTTTGAGAAAGTGCTGACGCTTTTCGCTCATGTTTTTTCCATGAAGCAAAGGGCCACCGCCAGCTACTAGGCGAACAGGGTTACCACATGTATGTGCATCTATGCAGAAGAACTTCTTTGCGGGATGGATGTTAGATGCTGGATCCTGGATGCTGGCCACTGGATGCTGGTGTTAAATTTAACTTTTGATGATATGTACTTACAAGTTGGATTGAGTTTTCAAGAATCCAGCATCAGTTTTTATTCCATTCATTGTTTTTCAAGCGCCAGATACCGAGTGGATTCCCATCCTTCAACTCCTCCGGAAGGAGAGCATTTGGAAAACTCTGAAAAGCAACTGGCCTTACAAAACGTTTGATAGCATCTACACCTACAGAGGTAAATCTTGAATCAGTTGTAGAGGGAAAAGGTCCACCATGTTGCATGGCAGGACATACCTCCACGCCAGTAGGTACACCATTTACTATAAGACGACCTACTTTTTCAAGTAAGACATTTATAATATTTTGATGTTTGGTAAGTTCATCTTCATTTCCAAACAAACTAGCTGTAAGTTGTCCATGAAGATGGTTAATAACCATATGCAACTCAGAAAGATCTTTACACTTAACCACCAAAGAGAATGGGCCAAATACTTCTTCGGCTAACAATGGATTTCTTATAAATTCAGAAGCGGTGACAGATGCCACTAATGGTTTCCCTTGCTTAGTCCCAGTTGCAGAAGTCGATTCACCTTCTATCGCAATTCCTTTCTGATCTACTGTTTGTTTCAATCTTCTTGAATAGTTGTCTGCAATGCCTTGATGCAGCATCGTTCCCGGTAAGGTATTTTTTATTCCATCAGACAATGCTTTGGTAAACCGAGAAAGTGCAGGATTATCCACTCCAATGATCAAGCCTGGGTTAGTGCAAAACTGACCAACACCTAACGTGATTGATGCTGCTAATTTTTCTCCTGATTTTTCCGCTTCAAGATGCAGTGTCTCTGGCAATAAAATGACTGGATTGATACTGCTCATTTCTGCAAAGACAGGAATAGGTTCAGGCCGTTGGTTAGCAGTGTCAAACAAAGCTTTGCCTCCTGCCAACGAACCTGTAAACCCAACTGCTTTTGTTAAGGGGTGTTTCACTAAAGCCTGGCCTACCTCAAAACCTGCTCCATATAAATGTTGAAATACACCTTTTGGCATACCCGAGTCTTCAATTGCTTTTTCTATAGCGCTTGTTATCAATTGAGAAGTTTTTGCATGAGCCGGATGTGCTTTTACAATTACAGGACAGCCGGCAGCTAAAGCAGAAATAGTATCGCCACCAGCAGTTGAATACGCTAACGGAAAATTGGCAGCGCCAAAAACAACCACTGATCCAATAGGCATGAGCATTTTTCTGATATCAGGTTTGGGTGCTGGTGTCCGATCTGGAACTGCAGTGTCGACTCTCGCTTCAACCCAGGAGCCATCCTCCACAAGACCTGCAAACATCCTACAATGACCTGTTGTGCGACCGCGTTCATTTAAAATGCGCGCTTCTGGCAAAGAAGTCTCCTGCATAACAGTTGTAATCAATTCCTGACCCAATGCCTCAATCTCATTTGCAATGGCTCTTAGAAATTCTCCCTTCTTCCTACCGCTTATATTTTTATAGGATAGAAAAGCAAGTTGCGCTTCTTTCAAAGCGTTATCAACTTCTTGAATAGTTGCGTCTTGATCGTTCATAGTTTTGATGATGGATAGTAAGTTGCTGGAAGTTCACTAAAATAATCCAGAATCAAGTATTATGAATCTGCTTTTAAAGTTTTGGCCTGTTCTTTACTCCTTCTTTGATAATTTTCAAAATTCTTTCACGCTCCTCACCTGCTAACGGAAGTCGTGGGGCGCGCACTGTTTCAGAACCGAGACCCACTTCTACCTCCGCAAGCTTAATGTATTGTACAAATTTAGAGTTGATGTCTAATTCCAATAGAGGCAAAAACCAACGATAGATTTTCAATGCTTCATCAATTTTTCCCGCTTTGGTCAACTTGTACACCGCAACCGTCTCTTTCGGAAAAGCACATACCAGCCCGGCAATCCATCCGTCCGCACCCAACACTAATTCTTCCATGGCAAGTGTATCAACACCACAAAGTATCTTAAAGCGATTACCAAACCGGTTGATCATTCGGGTAACATTAGAGACATCGCGAGTTGATTCTTTCACAGCCTGAATGGTTGGCTTCTCGACAAGTTCGGCAAACATATCCAGCGTCACTTCAATTTTATAGTCAACCGGATTGTTATACACCAATATTGGTAAACTTGAAGCATCGGCTACCGTCTTATAAAAAGTTACTGTCTCCCGATGATCTGATTTATAGCGCATAGGAGGCAACACCATCAATCCTTCCGCTCCACATCCCTCGGCTTCCTTAGCTAGAGTAACTGCATGTCGTGTGCTGCCTTCGGCAATTGTCATTAGCACTGGCACTTTACCGGCCACTTTTTTCACAGCAAATTTTAACAGTTCAATTTTTTCGCTGTTTTCCAAAGTACTTGCTTCACCTAACGAACCGCCTAAGATCACTCCATCAACACCAGCATCAAGCTGTGCGTTTAAGTTCTTGTCGAAGAGATTAAAATCAAGTTTATCATCGGTGGTAAACTTCGTTGTAAGTGCCGGATAAACGCCTTTCCACGGAATGCTCATAAGTATTTTATTTTTAATATGATTCAAAGTTAAGGTATCGCAGCAAATTCACATTTCACTCAAACTAATCAATACCGGTATTATTTTGACTATTTTTACACTTAATACCTCTTCAATCTAATCAATATAATCCTATGAAGGTTGTTCCCTTCAGTGTTCCCAAAATATCGAAACAAGCTTTCCGCTTTCAGGATGACCAGTTGCCTTATTTCTATGACAAACTCCATCAGCATCCTGAGATTCAAATCATGCTTATTTTAAAAGGCGAAGGCACCTTGATCGCGGGTGACTTTGTTGGAAGGTTTGAACCTGGCGAGTTGTATATCATTGGAAGCGGACAAGCGCACGTGTTTCGTAACGATGATATTTATTATCAACCAAAAAGTAAGTTAAAGGCTCACTCTTACTCCTTATACTTTGATGAAAATTATTTTGGAGAACACTTTTGGCAATTGGATGAATGGGAATCGGTCCGGAATTTTTCCAAGCGGGCAGAGAGAGGACTTAAAGTGACCGGCATCGCTAGAGAGGTCGTGACTAATCTCATTC
Source organism: Bacteroidia bacterium (assembly GCA_043750455.1). Taxonomy (GTDB): domain Bacteria; phylum Bacteroidota; class Bacteroidia; order Cytophagales; family Cyclobacteriaceae; genus ELB16-189. Next base: position 5,846 of record JAYVBN010000551.1, read on the forward strand.
AACTCCAACATCAACAAACAGGGATGGATAAACTTTTATCCTTTCTTCAGATTCTCAATGCTCTCGCAACTACGAAAGAACTTAAATTACTAAGCGTCTCCTCACATAACCCAGACTATTCCAATCGCGAAGGAAAAAGAATGAATGAAATTCTTCTGTTCACCTTTCGCGAAAGTCATCGCAAAATCTATATCCATGAAGCGGCTAATGTTGCCAACCTTTCCACTGAAGCGTTCTGTCGATACTTCAAAATGAGAACACGTAAAACCTATACCAATTTTTTGAATGAAGTACGCATCAGCAATGCCTGTAAACTGATCATTCAAAAAGATTTAAGCATTCAGGAAATTTGTTGGCAGGCTGGCTTTAGCAATCTCTCAAACTTTAACAGGATATTCAGAAAGGTAACAGGGAAAACACCCACTACGTATTTGCGTTAGAGTACTAAAAAAGACTCATGACTAAAGTTTTCTTTCTTGCATTATTAATTTTTGGAGCCAGCCAAATAAATGCGCAGTCGACAACGACCAATCAAAAAGACAAACTTGTTGTAAGCTTCATTAGCATTGGAACCGGCATTGATTGTAAAGCAAAAGACAGGTTGTTCTCATTCGTTGAAGAATTTCAACTTCAGCATAAAGTCGAACTTGATGTTTCCATTAAAAGTTGGGGAAGGGAGGGTGAAGTGGATTGCACCTACGATATCGATAAACTTACAAAAAAGCAATGCAAGGTGTTTGTTGAAAAAATTGAGGAGATGTTTAACGGAAATAATCTGGTAAAAATCTCACATAGCAGTCCGGATTAGCCCATCAATCAAACAGAGTTCAAATTATGCTTGCCTTTGGCAAAGTTTTTCATTAAACTTTGTAGGTACTTAAATCCTATTGCCATGAATGCAATCACAAAAATTGAAGGCTGGGGAAACTCCCATCGTCCCGGCTGGTTGGATATCTTTCGTATTGTTCTGGGTATTTTCATCACCTACAAGGGCTTTAGTTTTCTTAACAACATTGAAACATTAGAGATGAGTATACAAGGCGTGAACATGAGCTTTGTTGGAATCTCAATCGCTCATTATGTTGTTTTTGCCCACGTACTTTGTGGGCCTCTCCTTGCATTTGGATTGCTGACACGCATCATGTGCGCTGTTCAATTGCCCATCCTTATCGGAGCTGTTGTGCTGGTTAACTTTCCGAAAGGTTTCATGTCGGTAGGCAATCACATGGAGCTTGAAGCTTCACTTATTACACTAGCAGGAGTGGTTGTCTTCATGGTTTTTGGTGCTGGAAAATTCTCCATTGACGAAAAGAGAAGGAAGGAAAAAGAAATGTTAGGGCACGTTTAACAGGAACTGGTATTCCGGAAACCGGTTACTAGTTTTAGGCTCTCTTCAATTCAATAATAGTTAACTCAGGCGGCATACCAATTCTTCCCGGATAGCCCAGATAGCCAAAGCCTCTGTTTACATACAAATGCTGTTTGCCTTGGGTGTATAATCCAGCCCATTGTTTGTAAGCATATTGAGAAGGACTCCACTTAAAACCACCAATCTCAATACCAAATTGAAAACCATGCGTGTGGCCCGCAAACATCAAATCGATATCCGGATATAATTTTCTTACTTCCTCATCCCAATGACTGGGATCATGCGAAAGCAAAAGCTTAACGGGTGCTTCTTCTGTGCCCGCATACGCCTCGTTCATTTTTCCATACTTTGGAAATCTTCCCATACCCCAGTTTTCGATTCCGATAATCGCAATCTTCTCTCCTCCTTGCTCTAGCATCCGGTGCTCATTCATAAGGATATCATACCCCATGTGTTTGTGAGCTGCTAATAAATCCTGAAAATTCTTTTGCTTCACTTCCTGGCTTGACCAAGCTTTATAATTTCCATAGTCATGATTTCCAGTAACTGAGAAAATACCAAGTGGAGCTTTTAGCTTGTTGAAAATCTCGGTGTAGTCTTTTACTTCGCTGGACTCGTTGTTGACAAGGTCGCCAGTGAATAAAATAACATCAGG
>JAYVBN010000552.1:0-3378 GCA_043750455.1 Bacteroidia bacterium
CTTCTCTTTTTCTGTATCTACAAACGAATACATTGGAATTTTCTTGTTTCTTTTCCCAAGAAGGATCCCAATATGAATTTCATGACTAGGCGCTCTCAACTGATTGGTGCCTGTATTCTTTAAAGAGTAAGAGTAGCCAATGGCTGTCTGGCCTTTTAGCTTAAATCCGGCCAATGCCGAAATCCCAAAATCCTGCTTATAAGATCCTCCAACCCAAACCAGGTTTTGAATATGAACTACTGCGGCAGCCTCCACCTGCGAAGGACTGTTTTGATTATAGCGATAGACTATGTATGGTTCAAAAATATTCTTGTCATCGGCAAAATAAAATCGATTGCTGGCATGAGCAATGATAGCCCCGAAAGGATTAACTTTTGAAACAGAAAAGGATTCGGAGGAAAGATAGGCCGGGTCAAAAATATTAGGAACAGAGAGCCCTACGTGAAAAGTTGGCGTATGAAAAGAGAACCCAACATTGCCCATGACCTGAAAATTGCTGGACAATAAACTAGTTGTAACAGGGTCACCTGCCGTACTAAAATTTAACGCGTTTATATCAACTTTATTCCAGGCCGCACCTATAGAAATACCAAACCGAAGAAAATTTACATCAGAGACTGGCAATGAGTACCCACCTGTAAATAAAAGACCCGATGTTGATAATAATCCATTCTTATCATTGCTGGCATTAAACCCAAGATTCAATTTATTGGGCAAGGCCGTTTGAATGCTAAAGTTGCCAATGGTTGGTGCACCATCAATTCCAGCCCATTGCTTCCGAAACGAGGCATACACGGCTAATCTTCCATCACTGCCTGTCAAGGAAGGGTTTAGAAGTGCGGGATTAAAAAAGAATTGCGTAAAATTGTACGTGTCCTGAGCGAAGGAAGAATAACTACTTATAGTTATTAAAACTACCCAAAGACAGACTTTTTTTAGTTTTTTCAAGAATCCTATAATTATTCCAATTTCAAATTACCATTGAATATTTGGTTTTACAAAACCATATTTCAATTTTGACGCTTATTAAACCAAATGATCGCTAACTTTACAATATGATACGGTTGATTTTTGGTGTTCCTTTTATTATTTCACTTCTCCATTTCACTTTAGCGACAGCTCAAGAGAAAAAAGCGGCACCAGAGAGTCAAAAATTTTCTATCGGAATCAAAGCCGGTCCCAATCTGACCTTGGCTTTATACCCCGACAAGGAACAACGTGACCAATTTACATCCTATCCCAAGCTGGGGTTTGGTGGCGCAGCCTTTATCAACTTCCCTTTAAAAAAAGATTATTCTTACCTTGCAGAAGCTGGTTATTGTGTGAAAGGAAGAAAAGTAAAGCTCACTAATGGAGATTTCTACAACACCCAAACTTTTCATTTTGCAGAGATGTCCATGGCACTTAGGAGATCTTTCAATCTAAGGCTTGTAAAAAATATTCCATCAAAATGGTTTATTAACATAGGACCAAACATTGGATATTGGATAAGCGGAAGTGGCAAGTTTGTTGAAACGAAGTATGACATCAAATTTAACCTACCACCAGACGGCAACCTTTACGTAAACTATCTTAGCAATATTAATCGATGGCTGTTTGGAATTGATGTAGGCATTGGTGCTGATGCTCCAATTAATAGGAGACAAAAAGTGAGGTTGGAGTTGCGCGCCACTTTTGGGCAAACCTATCTAGGGAAAAAGAATAGCGGAAGCAGCTATGCCACCTTGTCCTGGGAAGACACGCTAAAGACCAATCTAACAACTCTTTCATTCACCGCTGCATACACGCTTGACTTTGATAGAAGGGCTATGAAGATGGGTAAAAGCACAAAAAATAAAGAGATTAAAAAGAAACGGTAGTTCTATGTCGTATTTGCCATAAAAAAACCTGCCTTTCTTTAAGGCAGGTTTTTTTATTTTTTATGATTGAGTTATTGCAAAATATCGATTTTACCTAAATCTGTAACGCTTCCGATAGTGACCGAAACAGTTTCCTTTACAATTGGCTTAAAGCCGGTTTTAGGTTCAACGGTTACTTTGTAAGCTCCAGCCTTTAATCCATCTATAAGAAATTTGCCCGTTGACTCATTCGCAAAAGTGGAACCCAGCGTATCAGAACCTATTATGGCATAAATCGCGGGGGATGCTTCAACCGGTGACACTATGCCTTTGATCGCTCCACTTTGAGCTTCAACAATCGTGCGAATAACAGGCTTGAGATTATATTTTCCACTTGTCCCTGCCTTGACAACCGAACGGGCCGCATCAAAATCTAACAAAAGCTTATAGGTAATCCCCTCAACCAAATCTGCATTCACCTGAAGTTTGAGTCCAGATTGCTGGGCACTTGGTGTTGAAAGCGTAACGGATTGCCCATCTATTTTTAAAGAATTATTCGTGCCTAAAACCAACCGAACTTGAGATACCCTGCCTGCAGGTAGCTCAGTTTTTCCCAATAGTGTGTCAATACCGTTGGTAAGTTTAAGCAGATCATAAACTCCCTTGGTAACCTCCAGGGATTTCCAACCTCCATCATCAGAGCCTGAATTCACCTGAACATCCACGATATCAATGTTTACCTCATCGTAATCTCCAGGTGCATCCGTTAGCCGTACTTCCAAAAAAGAAGTTGCTTCATTTGCATTGTTACAGGAGAAAAATAAAAAGACACTTAAAGCCAATCCGACAAACATTCCAGTTTTTTTCATATTTATAAATTAGGTTTATTTAAAGTCTTAGACGTTCACTTGCCTTAAAGGTTTAAAGAGTACCTAAATTTTATTGCAATTAGCTTCCTGAATTAGATTATTCAAGCAGAATACTACTTAACTAAGCAATTTTCGCTACCATTAACCTCGGTTGCGCGCTGATAGCCTGGGGCCTGAAATAATAAGCCCTCATTTTTTGAATGAGGGTTCTGATAACTATTAAATTTTTAAATAAACAAGCTGAAACCTTATGCTACTACCGCTATCTTTTCCTTTTTCTTGCCGTTAAGTTTAGGTGTTTTAGGCACTTTTACTTTCTTTATCTTAGAAGCCGAATTCTTTATTTGACGCGATACCTTACTAGCAATCTTTTTTGAAGCTCGTTTAATAATTTTCTTGACCTTCTTTGATGGTGATTTTACTTCCAATAGACTAATAGCCTGACTTACTGAATCACTTATTTTCCCTCTTATTTCTTTCCTGGAGATTTTACTTTTCATAGTTGTATAAAATTTGGACTTCAAAACTACCCTTATTAACCAGATGTTAATGTGCAAATCAGATTATTAACATAAAATTAATATTGACTAGCGTAAAGTATTAGTGGACAAGTAAATAGACATTTGGATTGCAGTAAAATAAATTCTCATTCGGCAATTAGAATTTTACAT
>JAYVBN010000553.1:0-3074 GCA_043750455.1 Bacteroidia bacterium
ATCAAGAGAAGGCCAATGAATTGGAAAAATGGCTATCTACACAATCCGAACTTTTTGCAGGTGAATTTAACAAACAACCTATCACCTGGCAAGACATCAGAAGAGCATTGAAGCCAGGCGAGGCAGCAATAGAAATGATACGAATAAGTCCGTCAAAAGATTCTGCGATGTATGCCGCACTTATCCTCAGACCTGAGCAAGCAGCACCCAGCTTGCTGGTTTTTGCAAATGGCAATAAAATGGAAGGACGTCAGTTCAGTTATTACAGCAATACGATGAGGTTCGCGATTGATAATAGAATTTCATATCAATTATACTGGCAGCCGTTCGAAACTTTTTTGAAAGATGTAACTACCGTTTACTTTTCAGCGGATGGCGTGTACAACAAAATCAATCCATTAACACTATATGATGGACAGAAAAATCAATACCTGATTGACCGCCTGACCGTTCGGTTATTAAGTAACATTCGCGAATTGCTTCAAGTCCCTGAAGCCCTCGCTTTAAAACCTTCTGCTAGTTTATTTGGGTATCCGGATGTCCGCTCAGCCCAACGCTTACCTGATCAAACCAATGCTGTTGTAGCAAGAAATACAGCCGCTTCACAGATTGTGAGAAATGGAGTGGCAGACTTGCCCGGTACAAAGGAGGAAGTGATTAGTATCGAGCAGATATTAAAAAAGAATCAATGGTCAGTCACTTCAAATCTTTACAAGGAAGCTTCAGAAGAAAAACTAAAAGGTATTTCCAGTCCGGATATTTTGCACATTGCCACTCATGGCTTTTTCATTCCCGAAAAGGAGAATGAAACTACCATTGTTTACTCGAAAGATATTTCATTAGCTTCTGATAATCCGTTGACTCGTTCTGGCTTGTTACTAGCGGGAGTTGAGAAGAATATAAAAGGAACAACGACTAATCAGCCAGAGGAGGAAGATGGAATCTTAACAGCTCTTGAAGTGATGAATTTAAATTTGGATCATACTGATTTGGTTGTACTGTCGGCCTGTGAGACAGGATCAGGCGAAATAAGAAACGGTGAAGGTGTATATGGACTTCAGCGCGCTTTTTTAGTGTCGGGTGCAAATAATCTGATCATGAGTCTCTGGAAAGTTAATGACGAAGCTACCCAGGAGTTGATGATTGGATTTTATACACACTTGTTAAGTGCGAAAGACAAGTCCGTGGCTTTCCATCAGGCGCAGCTGGAATTGAAAAAGAAATACGAGTCACCATTTTATTGGGGAGCTTTTGTTCTCATTGGCCGATAATTGATATTTTTTACTTATGATAAGATTATTCTCCATTAGGATTTTAGTCAGTTTGGGTTTCTTTTTAACTTCTCTTCATTTGCTTGCACAGCAAGCTGGTGAGCGCAAGCGGGTAGAAGGTATCAGCACAAGTTTGTTTACGGAGTTCGCTCCAACCATTAGTGCGGATGGAAACACCATGATCATTGAGAGCAACCAGAATGAAACGAAGACTGCTGAACGCTGGGAGCTATTTGAATCTCGAAAGAATGTGGATGGCACCTGGGCAACACCAACTCCGATAACTGCCATTAATGAAAAATGCAATTTTGTGGCTGGCCCAAGCCTTAGTTATGATGGTAACCGTATTTTTTTTACTGCTGTAATAGAAGGTGTGAACGCAAGTGAGGACATTTTTTATTCCGAACGACTTACAGAAACGCTATGGAGCGAACCTATTAGCGTAGGTTTGCCTGTCAACACCGAAAACTATGAGGGCTTCCCCTCCATTTCCGCGGATGGCAATTCTCTTTATTTTTCAAGAATTAGCTATGATAATCCGGTGGATAAGAAAAGCAAGGAACCTTGTTTTGAAATTCATGTCTCGGAAAAGCAAGCGAATGGGAAATGGGGAGAGCCAGAAAAATTGTCTGAGAAAATTAATACCGGATGTGTGCGGGATCCGCGTATTATGGCCGACAATCATACGCTTATCTTCTCAGCCATAACCCTTAACGGAAAAGGTAAGTATGATTTATTTCAATCCAGAAAAAATGCCGATGGAAATTGGGAGGAACCCAGATCGCTGGATTTTATTAATTCGATTGAGAATGATGAGTCGCCAACCATCTCTGCTGCCGGGGATGTCATTTATTTTATGAGCGATAATGATATTTATGCCATGCCTGTTCCATTGGAGTATCGCCAGCTAATGAATGTAACGGTTCAGGGATTTGTACGTGCCGAAAAAAATGCTGAGCCGGTTTCCGCCACCATATCAGTTTCAAATTTGGCTATCAATGAAAAGAGCATTTTGCCGAATAGTGCAAATGATGGAAGATTTAGCCTGGTGCTTGCGGCTGGCTCGCAATTTCGGGTGGAGTATACAAATCCATTGTATCTGAAAGAAGTGAGATATTTTGATTTACAAAATCAAGAGACCTACAAGGAGATACTAATGGATATAAATCTTAAATCAGACTACACGGCAAAAGTAGTGACAACTGACAGCGAGCTGAAAATTCCGGTTACCACGTTTGTGACGGTGACAGATCAAAAGGGTAATCTCATTTGGAATGATTCTATCAGAGCAGGCGAAACTGCCCCAAGTTTTAAATTTGAGACGACCAACCAGTATACAATTTCAGCGTCAGCAAAGCATTTACCTGAAGTGAAACAAGTAGTGGTATTCGATGCTCAAACCTTCCGTCCGGATACTGTTTTCAATCTTATCATGATTCATGAAAAGATAAAATTTGCAGCCGAGGTAACAGACATCACCAGCAACAAGAGAGTGAAGACAAAAGTGACCTTTACCAATATGAACAAGGATGAGGTGATTATTGCCGAGTCGGGTGAGACGGTGTATCTCCGAAAAGGTGATCGTTATCAAGTGATCGCCAGCAGCGATAAAGGGTATTTCTTTTCAACATCAACTGTGGTAGCAGGTGAAGGGGAACCTGGCCCCGATGGTAATCATGGGGTGAGCGTATTATTAACTCCTATTAAAGAAGGTGCGTTGCTCACTCTTAATAATATCACATTTGAAAGTAATTCTGCAGAGCTTAAAAATACTTCCTTTGCTGAGCTAGATAGAGTTATAGA
>JAYVBN010000554.1:0-3088 GCA_043750455.1 Bacteroidia bacterium
GTCTATCAAATATTCATTTTCTGTGCTGATAAAAAAAATTACGCTTTGGCTCCGTTCTTTGCGATGGATTCCATAAGCCCACGCATATAACCAATGGCAAATAGAGTACCTATTGTACTATATCCAGGCCGGTCATTATTGTCACCCGCCATGGTGGGTACATGGTCTGGTCGGATCGGGCCTTTGAAACCAATATCATAATAGGCTTTCATGGCAGCGTACATATCAATCTGTCCTTCATCGTGGAAAGTTTCTGCAAACTTAGTACTGGGCACCTGGCCGCTAAGGTCTTGCACGTTTCTGAAATGAACAAAATTGATCTTACCGGCTTTGCCCCATCTTCTAACGAGCGGAGGTATATCGGCACCCATGAGCGAGAAGTTACCTTGACACATGGTGAGTCCGCTGTATTTGCTGGGAACCAGGTTCAGCATCCGATCAAAATTTTCTACACTTGTCATGATGCGTGAAATTCCTTTTATGCTATCCACTTGTGGATCATCCGGATGTAAGGACAGGTTCATCCCGATTTTTTCTGCTTCTGGAACAACGGCTTTCAGAAAATATTCAAGTGTTTTCCATAATGACTCCTTGCTCACTTTTCCGTATTGGGTTTCCGGTAATTTCTTTGCGTCTTCATAATCAAAAGCAGTAACCAAAGCACCACCTCTGCCAACCGTATCCATTTTAGTTCTCATCCAGCTCACTACCGGCATCCAGTTATAACAGATGACATCAACACCACCATACTGTTTCAGGTTCTTCATGAACGTGATGAAGTTGTCGATCTCTTCATCTCTTCCTTCCAGACCCAGTTTGGTTTTTTCACCCAGTGTAGGTGGGCCTTCTACCACATTCCAATTCATGCCCAGTTTATCCCATCCTTCTTTGGTTTCCTTTATCGCCTCGGGTTGCCATGGTTTGATATCACCCTGACCTCTTACACCGCTAACCGCACCATAAATACCCATCTGTTTAGCCAGTGGAATTCTTGGTGAATCAAATCCAAACATCATAAGAGAGAATTCCATTCCACCGTCTTTTGATAATTCAACGAGCCTCTTTACCACTTCATCTTTTGTTTGCATATCCGAGGCACCAGCTATACCTGAGGTAATTCCTGCCAGCGATACAGAAGCTGCCATTGATGCACTTTTCTTGATGAAGTTCCTGCGGTTATTGTTCATGGTCTTAATTTGGTATGATCTAGATTCTAAATTACTCCATCACTCCTCACCACCTTCAGCTCATTAATAGATAGGTATAAGAAAATAAGGACATCTCTAAAAACCATACCAAGTTATCTATAAATTTTGTTTCTTTAGAAAAAGGAGAAAATAGATGAAGAATATTTTATGATTTTCAATTACTTCACTCTCGAATATGGATGCATATCTTCCCCAATTCTCATTGCGCTGAGCGAAGTAAATCTTTTGAAGGAATTCATTTCTTTAAATGATAGATACCAGAGAAAACTATCTTGATCATGAATGAGGAGTTGGTGAAAAAAATATCTTAAGATGTGAGAAAAATAGTTTCTTAGTCGATAGTTTTTATTGCTATCTCCCACGGCAACAATTTGTAAACCACCTTATCCATTTGCAAAGCCTGATTTTCATTGGTATAGTTCATGATGATTAGCTTTTTAGTGTGCTGCCATTCCAGAATTAGTGCCTCAACTTTTAAAGGCCTTGAACTTTTTGTGTCAAGAATGTAATATGGCTTATCCAGAATTTCCTGCAAGAGTGTATACAGCGGATATGGATTACCTTCTAGTGATACTATCCCCTGGTTTCCTACAGTTTGGAATAACGTGATAGCGTCAACCTTTGCATCGGACATGGCTTTGATACTTCCGATTGTGAAGAGTGAACCGAATTGGGTCTTTTGCCGATGATCTGTCCTTTTCTCGCTTGTTAATATTCTTGCCTTCGGATCGGTTGCATAAGGATTAAAGCGCCTTCTGAACAATAAAGGCGAGACATGGACTGATTTTTCAGGATACATTTGGTGTGCGGATTCCACCACCTCTCTTTGCCCTTGCATATTTTCAATTAGTGTGCGGTCATCCGTTGCATGTTCCTGTGGATCAATCGAAAAACTTATAAAATCCAGTGGTTCAGCATCAAATCGATTCCGATTTAGCTCGGTAAAATTAAAATTGGTGCCTGCACCTATTTTTAAATTTGGCCATTTAGATTTAATGATAGGAGAAAAGTTTATTAGTTGCTGATCTGTTGTCACTGAATCTCGGCTTATCAGAATGATCATTTTGATCCTTGCATTAAAATTATTTGCCGCTTCTATGAATTGATTCAATTCATTTATGAAGTCGATGGTTAGAGTGAGGGCAATCTCCAATGGTAGATCCAGTTTGTCAGCATTTTCACAATCTATTTTGAAACGTGAAATCCATTTCTCCTCACTGGGCGAAACCTCAATGCGGTAATGACTCAACGAGAGTTTGCGAATAGCATCAATGGCTTTACTAGCGAGTTGATCAGTTTCCGTTGACGCACAAATTCCGATTGAAGGAAGTGGTAGCTTATTACCTGTTTTGGTTATTGATATGAATTGGCTTGAGTTGTCTTGGTAAACAAGCGGTGCTTCTGGTGAGAAAGTTATTCTTTGAAATACTTTATCTCCCTTTTTTAATTGAACAGGGAAAGGTTTATCTAACGGAGTGCAAAAGGTTTTGTAAGAGGCATCGGTCCAGTTGCGCTGATCCTCGGTTTCAAATAGATCTCCTTCAAATTTCAATGACCACCCGATGTCATGGCTTTTCCATCGCATTCCAATTAAATTTTTGAATGGATTTGAAGGCGAAACGAGCTTAGGGAAGATATTGGGTTGACTTAATTCATCGGTATGCAACGTTTCGCAAGGTTCACCAGCTGTTCCTTGAATAGGATGAAGAATGCAGAGACCTGACCTGTTTTTTAAAATGCTCTCCAGCGCAGAGCCGTGTAGCTCAAACGCAAGTGTTCCCCTTTGATCTCCTGAAATTGAAGCATGCCAATGCCAGACACGTTTGCCAGCTAATTCATGAAAACAATCGTATTGCATTGTAAAATGATCTTTCTGTATA